>NZ_CAHJXM010000001.1:1117500-1417500 GCF_903645295.1 Bacillus sp. Marseille-Q1617 | reverse complement strand
AGATCGCCAAGGATGCTGTCGTATTCTTCATAGCGTGGATCATCGGTCGTCAAGATAACATAGTCTGCGATGGAAGCTTTTTCTGCCATTGTCGGCCGCTTGGATTTATCACGGTTGCCTCCTGTACCCACGAGGAAAATGATTTTATTTTGTTTGAAAGGCTTAACCGATTCGATTGCTTTCTCAATTGCATCCGGTGTATGTGCATAGTCGATATAAACAGATAATGGTGCATCCATCTCCACCTTTTCCATTCTTCCACTTACAGGCGGCAATTCGCGGATAATCCCCACCAGCTTATCTACTTCCATTCCACGGGCGTATAAACATGCCATCGCAGTAAGGATGTTATATACATTGAACTTGCCAAGAAGCTTCATTTCCACCTCGTATGAACCTTCGGGAGAATGCAGGGTGAAAGTTGTTTTGTCGTTATCATAGTGGATATCTACTGCTTTGAAATCTGCGTTTGCTTCCAGTCCGTAGCTGATCACTTCATGAGGAGTCATATAGTGATAACGCTCGAACCACTCATCATCTGCATTCAATACCACGTATTTAGGATTCTCAAGATCCTGGCCCAATTGTGAAAATAATAAGCCTTTTGCATATCCATAATGCTCCATGGTTTCATGGTAATCCAGGTGATCATGACTGAGATTCGTAAATGCCACCACGTCAAAGTCTATCCCCCATAACCTTCCGAGGCTTAATCCGTGAGAGGAAACTTCTAGAATGAAATGTTGGATATCCCTCTCGACTGCTGTGTTCAGCATTTGCTGATTGGTAAGGTTATCGCATGTAGTATTCTCACTCGGCAGAAGTACTCCGTCTAAATTGAACCCAATCGTACCTGAGAGTGCGGCTTTTTGATGATCCCGCTTCAAAATCGAGTGAATCAAATTCGTCACTGTCGTTTTTCCATTCGTACCGGTAACTCCAAAGACGTTCAATTTCTTTGATGGATAGTCATAATATTTATTCGCAAGCTGTGCCAGAGCTTTGAAGGAATCTTTCACCACGACCAAGGCAGCCTTCCCCAAATCAATGTCAAGCTGCTTTTCTGCAATAATAAGGCTCGCTCCGCTTTCCACTGCTTTACCGGCAAAATCATGGCCGTCAACCGTGTAGCCCCTCGTGCAGACAAACACACTTCCGTCCGTCACTTTTCTGGAATCGACGTAAATGTCTTTCACTTCGGAAGGTAATTCTCCATATACAGTTTTCAATTTAATACTTTCTAAAAGGTTGTATGTATTCATTATTCGTACCCTCACATTAATTCTTAGTATGATAATGGTTCTATTTTACCTTATCAATCTGACTTTGATAAGAGAAATACCTCCTAAATTGCCTGGATTCATTCCCTATCTATCTCAGTTGTTCCCGTTCCGGGCGATGTTAAAACAAAAAGTCTTCCCCATGCTAAATTCAGCTGTGAGGAAGACTTACTCGAACGTTATTCTATTACCATTTTAGACTGTACATAATGCCATAAAAGATTTTCGGTATGAAGTATGGATGATTCATGTGTACGTTCATACGCATGAGACGCATCGATTCCTGCACCGACCAGGCCATGCACGATATCAAACCCTGCCCTGATTGCGGCAGATGCATCCGAACCATAATAAGGATAAATGTCCACTTTGTATTCAATTCCATTTTCTTCTGCGAGCTGAACAAGATGCTTTCTTAACCCGTAATGATATGGACCGCTGGAATCCTTGGCACATATCGAAACTGTAAATTCGTCAGTGGATTGACCATCCCCGATGGCCCCCATATCCACTGCCAGATATTCAATTGTTTCAGGCGGGATATTCGAATTGCCTCCATAGCCGATTTCTTCATTATTTGAGATAAGGAAATGTGTTGTATATGGAAGTACTATACCCTGTTTCTTGATTTGCCTGATTATTTGAAGGAGCATGCCGACACTTGCTTTATCGTCTAGATGACGGGATTTAATGAATCCGCTGCCTGTGATTTCAGCCCGAGGGTCAAATGAGACAAAGTCTCCCACTTCTATGCCCAGCTCCCTTACTTCTTGAGCATTTCTGACTTTTTCATCAATACGTACTTCAATGTTTGTTTCATCACGCTTTGCTTCACCTGCATTTTTGTACACATGCACGGATGTTTGATGCATGAGGATCGTCCCGCTGTATGTTTTGCCGCTGGACGTTTCGATTTGGCAATATTCACCCTCAACTGCATTCCATCTGAATCCCCCGATCATTGAAAGTCGGAGGCGCCCGTCACTTTTGATTTCTTTAACCATTGCTCCCAGGGCATCCACGTGAGCAGTAAGCATGCGGTGGCTTCCTGAATTCTCTCCTGGGATTGTAATGATAAGTGCGCCTTTACGATTCCTTGTCATGTCAAGGTCTAAATCTGAAAGATATTCTTCGACGAAATTCATAATCTTATCCGTATTACCTGATGGACTTGGAATTTCTACTAGCTCTTTAATTAATTGAATTGTTTTCTTTGTGTCTGGATATGTACTCATATTGACTCCCTCCCTTTGTTTATTATATCGTCTTTTCTGACTTTTCTACAAATAAACCTAATCGATATTGCGGTCTATTACTTTGAAATTTTATTTGCTAAAAAACATTTACCGATAAACATATTTTCATTTAGAAAGACAAACGATATAGTTTAGGATTTGGAATTTCAAATGAAAGGGAGTGATTCGAGATGAATTCTTCAAAGCTGGATTCATTACCTCAAGGCAGGAAACATCCTAAAGGGCTGTACCTTTTATTTTTTACAGAGCTTTGGGAGAGGTACAGTTATTATGGAATGAGGGCCTTGCTGGTTCTTTACTTAACTACTGCCTTTGTAAGCGGCGGTCTTGGAGTCGAGCCTGCTCAAGCACTGTCTATATACGGGATTTATACAGGATCTGTTTATTTCACACCGATATTGGGCGGGTGGTTAACCGACAGATATATCGGTTTAAGGAAAGCCATCACGATTGGCGGGATTACAATGGCGTGCGGAGACTTCACTATCTTCCTCACCCATTCACAGGCAGGTCTATATATCGGACTGGCATTATTGGTTATTGGGAATGGATTTTTCAAACCAAACATTTCAACACTTGTAGGGGAGTTGTACCCCAGAAATGATAAGCGTAAAGATGCTGCTTTCACCATTTTTTATATGGGAATCAACTTAGGAGCCTTCTTTGCTCCGTTGATTGCCGGGTTCCTTGCAGAAGATCTGTTTTTAAGACCCCTTGATGACGGAACGATGCATTATGGATTCAAATGGGCATTTTTAGCTTCTTCATTGGGGATGATTACAGGTCAATTGATATTCAGCCTCTTCAGTAAGAGATATTTAGGAAAGGTGGGATTAAAACCCAATAAACAATTGGCCGAGGAATCTAACGAAAATCAGAGCGTTCCCCTTTCTGGAAAAGAAAAACAAAGGACAAGGGCCATTCTGATCCTTGCTTGTTTCGTCGTATTCTTTTGGGCAGGATTTGAACAAGCTGGCAGTTCCTTTACGTTATATACAAAGAACTTTATCGACAGGGAGATCTTTGGCTATACGATCCCGGTTGCATGGTTTCAATCAGTCAACCCATTGTTCATCATCATCCTTGCGCCTATCCTTTCAGGGGTCTGGTTAAGACTCTCCAATTCGAAACGAGGAGATTTAAACATGACCACGAAGATGGCACTCGGAATGATTCTATTGGGGCTGGGGTTCATGATATTGATTCCTGCCGTTTTGCAGACTGGTTCTGACGAACAGAACATTGTCACTCGTGCAAACATCATGTTCATCATATTTACCTACTTGTTCCATACACTGGGTGAATTGTTCTTATCTCCGGTAGGCCTCTCCTTAGTCAGTAAGGTCGCTCCGGTGAAAATCGCTTCACTGCTGATGGGGGTCTGGATGGCTGCCATAGGAGTGGCGAGTCTGCTTGCCGGTCAACTTGCATCATTAACTGCCACCTTGGGCTATTTGGAGATATTCGCCACAATCGGAGCCGTTGCGATCATTTTGGGGCTTATCCTTCTCGCTATTTCAAAAAAGCTCGTTTCTATGATGAAAGAAGAAAATACAGTGAATTAAATGCAATGACCTGAAGATGAACGTCTCCAGGTCATTGCATTTTTCATATTGTATGTTTTTATAGGAAGTCATTTAATTTCTCTCAGCCACACTGCCGTTCAGCAACCCGCCAATCAACAAAATAGTGGAAGAAATATAAAACCATACAACGAGGGTGATGACACTTCCCAGCTGACCGTAAAATTGAGTGTAATCATTCAGTTTTACATAAGTCCCATATAACCAAGAAACCCCCTGCCATCCAAAAGTGGCCAACAGGGCACCCGGAAGCACATGGAGCAGCGATATCCTTCTGCTCGGAACCACCATATAAAGAAAAATGAATAGTAAAAGCATAAATATTGAACTCAACCCCCACTTCCCTATCACCCAAGCCTCGCTCCATTCCCCTTGAAGCTTTCCACTGGAAAACCTCGCATGCCGTATGTATTCTTCCACTACCGGGACAACCAGGGAAAAAGCAATCAAGATCATGAAGCCCACAGTTAATAATAAGTCGTAGAACAACGCAATCAAAAAGGGTTTTTTTCTTTCTATTTTGTAGGCCTGGTTTAATGACCGGACCATCGACTGCACAGCCATCGAAGACAACCAGAATGTGAAGAAAATAGAGATGGATAGTACGTCTCCCCGCTGGTTATAGAGGATCCTTTCAATATTGTCATGGATGATCGCATACGATTTCTCTGGGGCGAATGGCTTGATTAAGAGCAATACATTCGTCTCGGAAATAGGAAGATAACTTAACAACGAAAACACAAAAAGTAAAAAAGGAAAAATGGATAATAGCAAATAGTAGGCCAATTGGGCTGATTGATCAAAGAAACGTTCTCTGAAGAACCGGACAACGACCTCTTTTGGATAATGTAATAATTTCATTACGGTTTGCTCCTTAATCAACAAGGATACTATTATTTTCCCCAAGTTCCTGAATTCAATCATATATGTTCAGGAGATTTGGAATCAATTTAAAAAAAGGATTTCCTTTCATTATCTCGAAGTGTTAAATAGTAAACGACTCCACACATTAATACTCAGCTAAACCGAAAGGAAGATGAACGTGTCAAAGAAGGAAGAACAAAACCATTCCATAGGAAATGAAAGTGTTCATACCGATTTTATCAACAACATGACCTATGGAGATTATCTGCACCTGGACACACTATTATCCAGCCAGAAAAGACTATCCGGGCATCACGATGAAATGCTATTCATCATCATTCACCAGGTGAGTGAATTGTGGATGAAGCTGATTCTTCATGAATTGAGAACGAGCATCGCATCCATCGAAGCGGGCGAATTATCACCTGCATTTAAAATGCTTTCTCGTGTTTCAAAAATCCAATCCCAAATCATACACGCATGGGATGTGTTGTCCACGCTCACTCCATCTGAATATATACAATTTCGTGATGACTTGGGTCAGGCATCCGGGTTTCAATCCTATCAATATAGAATGATCGAATTTGCATTGGGATATAAGACGCCCCATGTAATGAAGATCTATCAGAAGGATCCCGAATTATTATCTCATCTTCAAGAAGCATACAAGTCAGCTTCTTTATATGATGTGTCTGTACAAGCCCTTTCGAAAGCCGGATTCCAGATTGATGAAAGTGTATTGAAACGGGACTTTACTACTCCTTATAAAGAAAATGATTCTGTTCTGGCTGCTTGGACAGAAGTGTACCGTAATACCGAAAAATATTGGGATTTATATGAGCTTGCGGAAAAACTAATCGACTTGGAAGACTGGCTTCAGCAATGGCGCTTCCGACATATGAAAACAGTTGAACGCATTATCGGCCATAAAAAAGGGACCGGCGGTTCAAGCGGTGTAAGTTATCTTAAGAAGGTGCTTGATCACCAATTCTTCCCTGAGCTTTGGAATGTAAGAACCAGCCTCTAGCATATCAGGTGATGAACGGGACTCTGCTTTGCAGGGTCTTTTCCATTGCCCATTTTCACCTGTTGGGATATTCTAGTCACATACACTCAATTGATGCAAAAGGAGATTAGTCATATGCCATCACACTCGTTCTTCGTGAAGACGGATTGGCCCGGAATGCGTAATGATATCGGGAGTCTGAATTCTGCAACCATTCATACAAAAATCTCCATTCCGCATGAAATGGATGGACCGGGAATTGGGACAAATCCAGATGAAATGCTTCTCGGCGCTGCAGCGACCTGCTATATCATCACACTTGCTGCGATGCTTGAAAGAAGCAGGATACCTAAAGTATCACTTACAATGGATTCTGAAGGAATCGTTGACAGTGAAAAAGGAATCATCACATACAAGAAAATTATTCACCGCCCCCGACTTGTTTTATCTAAAGAATGTACAGAAAAAGACTGCAACACAGCTAAGAAGCTTGCTGTGAAAGCTGAACATTCGTGTATGATCACTAGGGCAATCAAAGGAAATGTAATGGTTGAGCTGGAGGAAACGATATCTATTGAAGACAGCACAGAGTGATTACCGATCTGTTTCTTCGCCTTGAGCCCACTCTGCTTCCTATGCATTAAACTGATGGAGAATGAATTTCACCATAAAAAAAGGCGCCTCTATTTGAAGCGCCTTTTTGATTTCATCCATTAAGATTCTGAATGCACAAGCTTCACAAGCATGTGGGAAAGCATATGCTGTTCGTCTTTGTTACCTGCTTTCCATAATTCATATAATAACTTTTCTTCCCTGTTCTTGGGTTCTTCATGTGCAGCAAGATAATCCCCTACTTTTTGTGCAGCTTTCGCCTGCTGTTCTTCGTTCATGCCAAGTTTATCAGCGAGGGACACTTTGTTTCCTAAGTACTCTTTGAAGTGATCGAAGTTTGACAGGATATCTTCTTTCTTATCCTCCGACATCCGTGATAATGTGTCGTCTACTTTGTTTTCCACTCTGTCTGTAGATTGATTTGCCATTTGTTAAATCTCTCCTCTCTTAGCTATAGTTTCTATATTCCCGTTAGAGGAATCTTTAAACTACCAATAGAGAGTTTTTGGAATCCATGAATTAGAGACGGGCGCCGGTATCACAAGTCATCAAAACCATTAACATCCGTCGTTTTCGTATACTGCCTTGATTTTTGCTCAAAGAAGTCCGTTTTCCCCAAATCCACTTCTTGATAGGCAATGATCCATTTTAACGGGTTGTTCTGATGTCCTTCAAAGGGAGGCTTGAACCCAAGCTGTTTCGCCCTTTTATTTGCCATGAACTTTATATAGCTTTCAAGCTCAGACATGAGTAGACCGTCTATTTCATTTCCGATGATTTCCTTTGCCCAGTCTATTTCTAAATGTGCAGCCTGCATGAATGTCTGTTGGCCGAATTCCCATAATTCTTCTGTTTTATAAGTTGGATACTCCACTAGGATTTCTTTGAATATTTTTTCAAACAGGCCGACATGGAGCTGTTCATCCCGATTGATATAATTAATCATTGTACTCGTGGCAACCATTTTCTGATTCCTGGCAAGATTATAAAAGAAAGCGAATCCGCTGTAAAAAAATAATCCTTCTAATATGACATCATAAACGATCGATTTTAATAGATTTTCAACTGTAGGTGCTTCTGCAAAGTCCTTATAACCGTTCACCACGAAGTCATTTCGCTTCTGTAGGATCGGTTCTGTTTTCCAATAATTGAACACTTCATCCTGTTTATGCTTCGGTACGATGCTTGAGAGCACATAGCTGTAGGAATGATTATGAATCACTTCCTGCTGAGCGAGGATGATCATCAATGCATTTAAACTGGAATCCGTCAAAAAGTCTCCGACCTTACCAGCATAATCTGTCTGAACACTATCAAGCAGGGCAAGCAAACCTATTACCTTCAGAAAAGTATCCTGCTCCTTTTTAGATAGTGATTCAAATTGATTGATGTCTTTGGACATATTTATTTCAAACGGCGTCCAGAAGTTACCCAGCATTCTTTTATATTTGGGATACGCCCAATTAAAGCGGACATCGTCCCAGTTTAAGACGTTGGAGCTCTTCCCGTTTATTATGGAAGTCGATTTATTTGGAGCTGCTGCATCAAGCAGTTCTCTTTTATTCAGTGTAATCATGTTCCTTTTCCCCCTTATTAGCTATGACAACTTTCACACTCTTCAATGACAGAATCGGATGTGGATCTCACGTAATAGGTCGTTTTCAAGCCGGATTTCCATGCGTCAAGATGAAGAAGCAGAAGGTCCTTCGCTTTGATGTCATTTCTAACATAGAGATTGAATGAAATACTCTGGTCGATATGCGTCTGTCTCCTGCTGTTTTGTTTGATGCTCCAATGCTGATCCAGATGGTATGCTGTCTTGTAATACCATTTCGTTTCAGCCGTAAGATCCGGTGCAGTAACTGGGATTTTATAATCCTTTTTTTCTTCCGAGTATAACTGCCTGAATAAAGGATCGATACTTGCTGTTGAGCCTGCTATGAGAGAAGTTGATGAGTTCGGCGCAACAGCCATGAGGTACCCGTTCCGAATCCCGGTGTATGACACTTCCGTTTTCAACTGCTCCCAAAGCGGACCTTTATATCCTTTTTTATCGAAATAATTCCCGGTATCCCAATCTGAACCTTTAAAATATGGATACGCTCCTTTCTCCTTTGCAAGATCGCTGCTTGCCTCAATTGTATGATACGCAATCTCTTCATAGAGTGAATCACAGTACGCTGCGGCTTCCTCGCTTTCCCATCTTAAGCCCTTCGCGGCAAGTAAATGATGCCACCCAAACGTACCCAGCCCGATTCCTCTATACCGCTGATTTGTCAATTGGGCTTGGAGTACAGGTATATTATTAAGGTCGATGACATTATCCAAAAGTCTTACAGCAATCTTGATCGTCCGGGATAATACTTTGTGCTGAACAGCCTTAGCCAGGGAAAGGGACGCGAGATTACACACGACATAATCACCTGGATGTTTAGAAGTAATGATTTTCCCGTCTTCTATCTTTTCTTCCTCTAAATAAGTAGGGCTCATATTTTGAGCGATTTCCGTACATAGATTGCTGCAGTAAATCATCCCTTTATGAGCATTGGCATTCTGGCGATTTACAGTATCCCGGTAGAACATAAAAGGTGTTCCCGTTTCCAGCTGAGAGATCATAATTCGTTTGAATAGGTCAATGGCAGGTACTGTTTTCTTAGAAAGTTCCGGATGATTCACACATTGCCAGTACTTCTCCCTGAATGAACCCTGACCTTTTTCTTCATCGTAAAAGTCTTCCAGAGAAAAGCCCATGACTCTCCTTACTTCATGAGGGTCGAACAAGTGCCACTCATCTCTTTCTTCAACCGCTTCCATAAATAAATCAGGAAGGCAGACACCTGTAAACAAATCATGGGTACGCTGCCGTTCATCTCCATTGTTCAACCGAACGTCCAGGAAAGAATGAATATCTTTGTGCCAGACATCGAGGTAAACCGCAATTGCGCCTTGACGCTGACCGAGCTGGTCCACGGACACAGCGGTATTATTTAATTGCTTCATCCACGGAATGACCCCCGAGCCCACACCTTTAAAGCCTTTGATGTCACTCCCCCTGCTCCGGACTTTGCCTAAGTAGATACCAAGGCCCCCGCCGTTTTTACTCAGGGTCGAAACATCCGTATTGCTGTCAAAGATGCACCTCAAATCATCCTCCACAGTATCGATGAAGCAGCTGGAGAGCTGTCCGTAGCTTTTACCTGCGTTCGCTAATGTAGGTGTGGCAACGGTCATATACAGATTGGACAGGGCCCAGTAAGCTTCTTTAATCAACGAGAGCCTTTGCCCTTTGGGTTCATCCATCATGAGGGTCATCGCAATCACCATAAACCTCTCCTGAGGGAGTTCATATACTCTTCCTTCATGTGACTTCGTTAGATAGCGCTCAGCAAGTGTAACAATTCCAATATAGGTAAACAGCTTGTCTTTAGAAGGATCCAAAAGGGACTCCAAATGCTGGATTTCTTCCAGGGTGTATTCAGCCAGTAAGCGTGGATTATATAACTTCTTCTGGACAAGATTTTGTATCAAATCAAAAAATGAGCGGTATGGATTTGCAGGATCAAGTCCCCTGGATTGACTGCTGGAGCGATAAAGCCTTTCTAAGTACAGACATGCAGCAGCATAAGTCCATTGTGGTTCTTCTGCTGAAATTCTTTCGACAGCGGACAAGATCATTTGGTGATAAAGCTGTTCCACTGAGAATTCCTTTTTCACTTGAAGAAGCCCTTCCACTTTCTCTTCAAATCCATCCATGTCCAATTCGGGGAAATCCAACTTTAGCTTCCCGCATAGCTGCCTGGCCAGTTCAGATGTTTTCTCTGTTTCAATCAATTTCATATCTCCATTCCTCCCGGATCTGTTCAATTCATTCGTACTATACAAGCTGCGGGAGAGGATATAAAAAAAGCCCATCCTCTAAATTGGACGGGCTTAAATGAATAACGATGATATGATATAACAGACGTATGTATTGATATCTATTATTCTATCCTCGCATATCCTCCCAATTCCCGAAGAAGATCATACGTAATAACTACGGCAGGTCTCCTGACTCGTGCTTCAACCTACTTTAAGGCCTTCCCATCTTTATTAAGATAGTGGCAATTCCTTATTTCGTCACACTTACAGTTGCGGGGACAGTTCTGGAATTTCACCAGATTCCCTATTAAGTCTAAATAGACACCGTACTTATAGATTTAATTGAACTAATCAATATATAGTTATGAATTTACTCATAAAACACAAAGTATTGTGTTCCCATTCATCATAATTTAATTCCTATGATTTTTCAAGCAGAAATCATTGCGTCACTTAAAAGCAAATATGCTTATAATTATCTTTTTCATCAAAAATCCGCGAACACCTTTGAATCGGAAGACTAAAACAGAGGTAAAGCGAGATTACATTGAAATTTGTTGTTTGAGACCGGGAAGCAGAAATCCTATAATCCTATTAGAAGGTTGTTTGACAGTATTCTTTGGTCCCCAATATTTGACGGGCTGTTTACACCGGAAGAATTCGGATGTGAACAGCCCCCTTTTTTTGAATGAATGGCGATGCTGGGGGATAAAATAAACGAATCTAGTGTTTCAGGGTGATTACAATATGATTAAATGAGTCAAAAAGGTTTATTTATTCATAAGAATCATATACAATGCGCATTAAGTGATTTTTTAATTAGCAGTTTTCATTATGATTGCTGATACAAACGACATTGTTAATACAGAGTGGATTGTAGCAGAAGGCATTTGACTCCGATGGGATATAGAGGAAAAGTCGAGATCCCGCAGGCGGAACGCCGAGTAGGCTCGAGTTCCTCCCCGCGGAAAGCAAGTGTCTGCAGCGGAAAGGAGCGGTCATCGTTTACTTGCCCTAATAGCAATCTAATAGAAAGCATCCTAATTATATCGCCTTTGAAAGGAGAAAATGATACATGAAAAAATTAATGAGCGCTTTATTGATAACAATTATGACGATTGCCTTAGCCGCTTGCGGAAATGGAGAAGAGGCAAAAAAGCAATCCGAAGATAAACCAAAAACAGAAGAGAAAAGTAAAGAACAACAAGATCAGGCAAAGCAAATGGAAGAAATGCAAAAGAAAATGGATAAACAAAAAGTGGACAAAGATAAAGTGGTTGCAGTGGTCAATGACGAGAAGCTGAAGGGTGAAGATTATAATAACATCCTTACATCCTCTCAAATGCAGTTTCAACAAATGGGACAAGACCCGACGAGTGAAAAAGCCGCTGAACAAATCAAAAAACAAACAATCGACAGCCTTGTAGGTCAAACTCTTCTTATGCAGCAGGCAGACAAGAAAGGGTATAAGGCAACTGACGAAGAAATCAACAAACAGCTTGATGAAGTAAAAAAACAATACAAGAGTGAGAAAGAATTCGAAAAGGCTATGAAAGACGCCGGATTCTCAATGGATGAATTAAAAACTCAAGTTGCTGAAAACATCAAATACACGAACTACGTTGAAAAAGAGATTAAAGTGGATGAAGTAACAGAAGAAGAAATGAAGAAATTCTATGACCAATTTGCCAGCCAGCAGGGCAAAGATCAAAAAGCACCTAAGTTTGAAGAAGTGAAGCCGCAAATCAAGACTCAACTTGAACAGCAAAAGAAACAAGAAAAACTTGTACAGCACGTTGAAGAGCTAAAGAAAAATGCTAAAGTTGATGTGAAAATATAATTCATCATAAGAACAATTCCCGCTACGGGAATTGTTCTTTTTTTATTCATACGTTTTATCTTTTTTAAAAAAGGGTACTGTCTACCATACATTACTTCAGTAGACTCTGTTTAAAGCTGCTGATTTTTGATATTACTTTTTTCTAGCTGTTGATTGGAGTGCAAGACGAAGACTCCTGCGGGAGAAGTGACTGATGTGAGACTTGTCCAGCTCCGGCGGCTAGAGGCTCGAGACATAAGCCATGCCATCCAAAAAGGCAAAACGCCTTTATGGCTGACCTGTCTTATGCTTGTCGACTCTGAGCGAGCCGCCTCCGCTTTTCTTCCCGCAGGGAGGTACGACCGAGGAGACTCACGGGTCACCCGCGGAAAGCGAAGTCTTGCACGGAAATCACCAGCGGCATTGAAAACAAATCACTAGTAAATAAAGGAGATGAAATACATGAATAAACGTTCAAACGATAACCCTGAACAAGTAAATAAGGATCATGAAGGAATCCTTGATAAACATGAAAGTGAACAAAACGTAGATCCGATCCCCTTAGAGGATTTAAAGAAAGAACAACGGGAAGAAAAAAAGAAACATCATACAAAAGATGATTCCTCGAGCGAAGAGTAAGCCGCTCAACAAGAAAAAAGCCGCAGTACATTCAAATTGTACTGCGGCTTCCTTGTTCATCCATTTATTTACTTAGCCAATTGGTATGGAAGGTTCCTTCTTTATCCGTCCGTTGATAAGTGTGGGCTCCGAAATAATCACGCTGAGCCTGCAAAAGGTTTGCCGGCAGCGATTCCGAACGATAGCTGTCATAATAAGCTAGTGCACTTGCAAGCCCTGGTACTGGTATTCCCAATTTAATGGCCGTCGCCACCACTTCACGTGCATCGTCCTGATAATTTTCAACGATTTCCTTAAAATACGGATCCAATAGTAAATTCGTCAATCCTGCATCCCGGTCATAAGCTTTCTTGATTTCTTGCAGGAATCCTGCCCGGATGATGCATCCCCCTCTGAAAATCATGGCGATTTCACCTGGCTTGAGATTCCAATTATATTCCTTCGACGCTGATTGTAACTGTGCAAATCCTTGAGCATAGGAACAGATTTTACTTAAATACAATGCTTTACGGATCATTTCAACAAACTCTTCCTTATTTCCGTTGAATTCGTTGTTTTTAGGTCCTCTTAAAATCTTGCTTGCCTTTACACGTTCTTCCTTCATAGCCGAAATAAAGCGGGCGAAAACAGATTCAGTAATAATCGACAGAGGCACCCCAAGCTCCAGGGCGGATATGCTGGTCCATTTACCAGTGCCCTTTTGTCCTGCTGTATCCAGGATGACTTCTACCAGGGGTTTACCTGTTTCTTCATCAACTTTAGTAAAGATATCAGCCGTAATCTCGATCAAATAACTGTCAAGCTCCCCTTCATTCCACTCTTTGAAAATTTCATGAAGTTCTTGTGCTTCTATTCCCAAGACGTTTTTCATTAAGTAATACGCTTCACAAATGAGCTGCATATCGCTGTATTCTATTCCATTGTGAACCATCTTCACATAATGACCGGAACCATCCGGTCCGATATATGTACTGCAAGCATCACCGTTTACTTTCGCTGCAATAGCTGTCAAGAACGGTTCTATCAAATCATAAGCTTCTTTTTGTCCGCTTGGCATGATGGCAGGTCCGTATAATGCACCCTCTTCTCCACCTGAAACACCCGCTCCAATAAAATTGATCCCTTTTTCCTCAAGAGCTTTATTCCGTCGGATCGTATCTTCAAAGTAAGCATTTCCCCCATCAATCAGGATGTCCCCTTTATCTAAGTGTGGCAGCAGGGAATCAATTGCTTTATCCGTAATTTTACCTGCAGGCACCATCATGAGTATTTTCCTTGGTGTTTCCAAGGATGCTGCGAATGCTTCCACACTGCTTGTACCCGTAAAGTGTTTACCACTATGCTCTTCTAAGATTTCATTCACTTTTTCCTCAGTTACATCATAAATGGCGACTGAGTACCCTCTGCTTTCAAAATTCAGAGCAAGGCTTTTCCCCATTACTCCTACACCAACCACACCGATTTGTTGTGTAGCCATATCTATCCTTCCTTTCCTTGCTTACAAAACATTTTTTCACCGTAACCATTATAATACGAAATAAATTTTCATGCTGAACTTTCATAAAAAAACTTTCTTCTAATGACGATTTTTTATAAATTGCACTTATTAAAACCGCTTCCCGATTCCATGATGACTTCGGTTTAGATAGTATTCATTCTTTCCTTATGGATATTATTCAATTCAAAGTTGATCAGCAATGGAGAAATGAAAAGGACGAACCTGAAAGGGTCCGCCCTAAAAAAGATAGATAAAAAGCTACGATTCCAATCGTTCAATGATGGTGGCGTTGGCCATCCCGTGTCCCTCACACATCGTTTGAAGTCCAAAATGGCCCCCTGTCCTTTCGAGTTCGTGCATCATCGTTACCATGATGCGTGCCCCGCTTGCACCCAAGGGGTGACCAAGGGCAATCGCTCCCCCATTCGGATTTAATCTGGCCGGGTCGGCTCTCATTTCTTTTAACCATGCCAAGGCGACCGGCGCAAATGCTTCATTCACTTCGAAGACATCGATATCTTCCAAGGATAAACCTGATTTCTTAAGAGCTTTTTTTGTCGCCGGAATTGGGCCGGTTAACATTAAAGTTGGGTCGGAACCTGTTACCACCCGGGTGTGTACTTTGAACCTTGCTTTCAATCCAAGTTCATCCGCTTTTTCACGGCTCATGAGAAGGAGCGCAGCTGCTCCGTCACTGATTTGACTGGCATTTCCTGCATGAATGATTCCGTCCTCTTTAAATGCAGGCTTTAATGTTGAAAGGACATCGACAGTTGTACCTTGCCTTGGTCCTTCATCTTTACTGAAGATGAAAGTACCTCCTTCTTCGGTTGGAATATCAATCGGATGGATTTCTCCTTCAAACCGTTGATCTTCCTGGGCTTGTAAAGCTTTTTGATGACTTTGACTTGCGAATCGATCTAATTCCTCACGGCTGAAACCATATTTTTCCGCAATTCTTTCCGCCGATAATCCCTGATGGATAATTTCGTGCTGTTCTTTTAGTTTTTCACTGAAGCCTGCTTTTCCATAATTGGAAGCGATAGGCACCCTGGACATATTTTCCACACCGCCAGCTATGACAATGTCCATGTCTCCCGATAGAATGGCTTGTGCCGCAAAGTGAACAGCCTGCTGGCTGGACCCGCATTGACGGTCAATGGTCGTTCCCGGGACCTCGACTGGAAATCCAGCAATTAAAGCAGCCACTCTGGCTATATCGCCGGCCTGCTCTCCCGATTGCGTTACACACCCAAGAATGACATCATCCACACTCCCCGGGTCGACGCCTGATTTTTTCATTAAACCTTTAAGGATTTCACCAGCCAAATCATCCGGACGCATACTTTTTAACGCACCGTTCCTTCTGCCGACTGCTGATCGTATCCCTTCTACAATGACAACTTCCCTCATAACCTTCCTCCTCTATAGCCCCAGATTCTTTGCAATGATCACCTTCATGATTTCATTTGTACCTGCATAAATACTTGCGACCGGCACATCTCTATACCTCCTGGCAATTTCATATTCCTCCATATAGCCATATCCACCATGAAGCTGCATGCATTCTGCCGCAATCCTCCTGGACATATCAGTAAGTTTGAATTTCGCCATTGAAACTTTAGTCACTGCATCTTTTCCTTGTATGTGTTCAGCAATCAATCCATCTAGAAATGCTCTCCCCATCTCAATATCTGCTGCCATTTCCGCCATTTTAAATTGAATATGCTGAAATTGACTTATTGCTTTGCCGAAAGCTTCGCGGCTTTTAATATAGTCCATTGTCAGTGAAAACATATGTTCAGAAGATACTTGAGCCGCTATCGCCACGACCAGTCGTTCCTGCTGGAGCTTTTTCATAAGGTATTGAAACCCTTTACCTTCCTCACCGATTAGATTCTGTTTATGCACTTTACAATCTTCAAAAATAAGTTCAGCCGTATCCTGGCAGTGAAGGCCGACCTTTTCAAGCTTTCTTCCCCTCGAGAACCCCTCTGCGCCTCTTTCAATAGCCAGGAGGCTGATTCCTTTGTGAGGGGGAACGATTCCCGTATCCGTTTTACATGCCACTATAACCAAGTCAGAATGAATACCGTTGGTGATAAATGTCTTTTGGCCATTCACGATATAATGGTCACCATTTAGTTTGGCAGTCGTATTGATCCCGGCCAAGTCAGATCCCGTACCTGGTTCAGTCATTGCAATGGCTGTTATCATATCACCACTTGTACATGACTGCAGCCAGCGTTTCTTTTGTTCTTCAGTTCCATACTCGCTTATATAAGGTACGACAATATCATTGTGTAAGCCTAACCCGATTAAACCAGACCCGACGCGCTCCAATTCTTCGTTAATGATGACAGAGAAACCCCAATCAACACCGCTGCCTCCGAATTGTTCATCAACGTCCGGGCACAGAAAGCCCTGACTACCCATCTTCTTCCAAAAGGATCTCGGCACAATCCTGTCCTTTTCCCACTGTTCATAATTAGGGGCGGCCTCTTTCTGCAGAAATTTTCGAAGAGAGCTTCTAAATATTTCGTGATCTTCCGTCAGATATGGATGATCCACACCATTCTCCCCTTTCTTAAGTGCTGAATTGAAAAATGAATGACTGTCCATTCATATTTGTTTTTTGTTTTTTATCTATTTTGGCTGCATACGAATGGCGCCGTCCAATCTGATCGTTTCCCCGTTCAGCATCGGATTTTCAATGATCGCTTCCACAAGCTGTGCATACTCAGACGGATAGCCAAGCCTTTGTGGAAATGGGACCGACTTCCCTAAAGAAGTTCTTGCCTCTTCAGGCAATGAGTCGAACATTGGCGTATGAAATAATCCAGGTGCGATTGTCATCACTCTGATTCCATCCCGGGCAAGTTCTCTTGCTATCGGAAGCGTCATGCCTGCAACCCCGGCCTTTGAAGCACTATAGGCTGCCTGACCGATCTGCCCATCGAAAGCCGCCACGGAAGCTGTATTAATGATTAGTCCCCTCTCACCATATTCATTTTCTTGATTGCTCTGCATTTTTTGAGCCGCTAACCGAATGACATTAAATGTGCCGATTAAATTGATTTGAATCACCTTGGAGAATCGCTCAAGGGAGTGAACACCCTTCCTGCCAACTACTTTTGAAGGTGGAGCAATCCCGGCACAATTCACAACCATATTGATGCTTCCAAACGAATCGATCGCATTCATTAAGGCCGATTCTACGTCTTTTTCGTTGGTCACATCCGTAGAACGAAAACCGACCCTGTCGCCTAATTCCTGCTTTAACATCCTTCCCTTTTCCTCGTTGGTGTCTAATATGAAAGCCTTTGCCCCTTTTTCAATAAGATTTCGGACAGTGGCTTCACCTAAGCCTGATGCACCTCCGGTAACAATCGCTATACAATCCTTGATCTTCATTTTTTCATCCCCCAAATAACGTACTATCTTTATTTTATCTGTGAATGAACCAAAAAGAAATAATTTTAGGAAGATTCTGTTTATTAATCAGGATTCATATTCCTTACCATAATTGAACAAGATAAGAATGCATCAAATAAGGAATCGGATGGAGGGACATTCATGACAAATAAAAACGATAATCGTGAACGCAAAAATAAATATCCCAATAATAAGAAATCGGATGCTGAGTTCTCTAAGGAAACCGGCATCCGAAGTGAAATAACAAAGAAGGATTTAAAGAAATAATATTTCATCCATTAAAAGAGTTCATGCTTTTTGTCATGAACTCTTTTTTTGCACAAAAAAACAGGCCCATCAAATGATGAGCCTGTTTTGGAAGTTTAAAATCAATTACTTCTTAACAACGTTAGCTGCTTGTGGTCCACGAGCACCTTGTTCGATGTCGAAAGAAACTTCTTGACCTTCGTCAAGTGATTTGAAACCTTCACCTTGGATCGCTGAGAAGTGTACGAATACATCGTCTCCACCTTCTACTTCGATGAATCCAAAACCTTTTTCTGCGTTAAACCATTTTACTTTACCATTTTCCATGAAAAATGCCTCCTAGTGTGTGCTTACCACACAATGTATTACTATTCTTGCGATATCAGGTGAAAACCAAATCTTGTTCTTCCCTCGTATACCGGACAAAAATAATTCTTCTATAGAATAACAGGATTCTCGAAAATAATCAAGTAAACAAAAGCCCACTTGATAAAGTCAGACGACTTACTATTTCGTATCGATTAACTTGATGAAAAAAGTCGCATAAATTGCCGCTACTGTTTCAGCAAATTCTTGAGATTTTATGTGGTATAATGAAAGAAGTTGAAAGGAAGTGTCATATGAAATCCACTAAAAGTCAGTTTAGCAATGGATCTGCTGTCACGATTAAAGAAACCGGGGAAACGGTCACCATCCTGAAATCCCAGTACGTAAAAAACATGAAACGCTACTCATATATTGTCAAAGAACATCCAGGTACGTTTTTCTTTGAAGAGGAATTAACCAAAGGTGAATAATAGCCTGAAGCTGCAGACCGATTAATCTGCAGCTTTTTTACTTTTTATATTTCGGTATGACTGGATAAAAAAGCCGCTGTCCATTTTTTGAATGGACAGCGGCTTTTTGTCTATCTCCAGCGCGCAGGTTGTCTGGACATTTCAATTTATGACCTGTGAGGGACTTGAACCCCCGACCCCCACCCTGTCAAGGTGATGCTCTCCCAGCTGAGCTAACAGATCGATTTAAACTACATTTATTATTATATCGCGGATGGAAGGAATGTCAATAAGTTCTTATGGAAATTTTGTCGAAAATTTTATAGAGTAACTGTATAAGAGAACGAATGTTCGCATAGACTATTAATACCCTGCCTGAAAGGATGATCAGGATGAACAAACTTTTTACCCGTTCATTAACTGAACAATTGCCGATTGAAATCATTTATATTGCCAGCACTAATAAACCTACTAAAAGAAAAATCATCATTAAGAAAATGAATCTGGACACTGTCGTTGCCTATTGCTTCCTTCGAAAACAGTTCCGGACTTTTCGTATCGAATGTATTTTAGCTGCTTACCCGCTAATCAATCTACAAAGTCGTTCACATAGCCAATAAAAAACAGAGGATGACCTATGTGGTTATCCTCTGTTTTTCATTATGCAGTCGCTTCTTTTGGACGTTTATCTTCCCTTTTAATGAAGAACTGAATGGCTAATAAAACGGCAAATGAAACCAAGCCGATGATGTCACTCATCCCTTCAGGGTAGATCAGCATGATCCCGGCTGCCACACAAAGGAATCGTTCTATCACGTACAATCTGCGGAACCAGTAACCGATCATACCTGCGCCGATAGCAATCATACCAGTTATCGCTGTGAATACAACCCATAACAACTGAGGTATGGTCGTATCGATCATAAGCAATTCTGGTGACAGCACGAACATATACGGAATGATGAAAGCAGCGATAGCCAGCTTCGCTGAATTGACACCGGTCCGTATCGGTTCCCCGCCTGATACCCCGGCTGCCGCAAAGGCTGCGAGAGCAACCGGAGGCGTGATATCCGCAATAATTCCAAAATAGAAAACGAATAAGTGAGCTGAAAGTTCAGGCGCACCCAGTAAGATAATTGCCGGTGCCGCTATGGTTGATGTAATGACGTAGTTGGCAGTTGTCGGAGAACCCATACCAAGCACAATCGATGCAATCATGGTAAATAATAGTGTCAAAAGAAGTTTTCCTTGAGCTGAGTTGGTTAAATCAGCTGCTAAATCAACCAGACCATTAGCTAATGTCAAGCCTAATCCTGTCTTTGTTACAACACCGACAATAATACCAGCGGCTGCTGTTGCAACTGCTACTGACAAGGCGGTTCTCGCACCATCCACTAGTGCATCGACAGCATCTTTGAACCCAATTCTAGTGTCTTTCCTGATTGCACTGATCGCGATGGTGGCAACGATCGACCAAAGTGCCGCCCTCATGACACTCATTCCGCTTACCAGAAGGATAATGACTGTCAATATAGGAAGCAGCAGATAAATCTTCTTAAGCACTTCCCTGCGATTCGGCATCTCTTCATCAGAAAGACCACGCAACCCTAAACGTTTTGCTTCAAAATGAGTCATAATCCAAATACCTGTGAAATAGAGAACGGCTGGAATAGCCGCAGCTTTAGCAATATCCCAATAAGAGATTCCGCCGATGAATTCGACCATCAGGAAGGCTGCAGCCCCCATGATCGGCGGCATAAGCTGACCCCCAGTCGAAGCGGCTGCCTCAACGCCTCCTGCAAACTCTTTTCGATAGCCAAGCTTTTTCATCATTGGTATCGTGAATGAGCCCGATGTTACCACGTTAGCTACTGAACTCCCGCTGATTGTTCCCTGCAAAGCACTCGAGAAGATGGCAACCTTCGCAGGTCCTCCCGTACGCTTACCTGCAATCGAAACAGCTAAGTCATTAAAATATTGACCTACCCCTGTTTTCACTAAAAAGGCTCCAAACAACAGGAATAAGAAGATAAATGTAGCAGAAACGTATAAAGGCGTTCCTAGTATCCCTTCGGAAGTGAAGAACATTGTCTTTACAATGTCATCCAGATCATATCCGCGATGCGCAAGGAATCCCGGCATCTGTCTTCCATAATACATATATAGAAGGAAGGCTGAGGAAATAATCGTAATCGGCAATCCGACGGCACGTCTTGTTGCTTCCAAAACCAATAGGATGGCCGCCAACCCGACATAAAAGTCCAGACTTGTCATAAGTCCTACTCTGCTGACGATATCATCCTGCATAATCGGCCAATAAGCACCGATCCCTACAGAAATTGCCGCCAGCACGATGTCATACCAAGCCAGCTTATTCAATTTCACATTCTTTTTCCTCGCAGGGAAAAGAAGAAATACAAGGGATAATGCAAATCCTAAATGAATAGATAGCAATAATTGCCTCGGTATGAATTGAAAAATCGATGCTGTTAATTGAAATAATGAGAATGCTAACAGGCCAAAAAATATGACCCACTTAAACATGCCATGTTCCAATTTTCTTGTTGAAGATTCAGGATCGTACTTTTCTAATAATTCTTGTTGTTGTTCTGCAGTAAGCGAGTCAAACTTTTTATCCTTGTCCAACAACAGTCACTCCTTTCCATTGGCTGAATAACGAAACTTTTTTAAACTGTACTCTCACCACGGATCCTTCATCAAAATACTTTTTCAGTGGAAACACGTCACCTTTATATACAAGCCGGTGATTGGCAACCACTTCCCCGATGCGGATATCGATGTAAGAAAATCTTCTGTTCATATTCGAAATAAGATACTTGCCATCTTTTGTTCTCTCGAATACTTCTTCGCGTTCTGCATTTGAAGGCATTCCAATTGCTGTATCTTCATACAATAGTTTTGTTTGCTGAATTTTATTAGAAGATGTCTGGCGATAGAACTCCTCTACCTCTGATAGGTGAATGGAATGAGTATAGCGGATAGAAAAGACCTTATTTTTACTGATTGAGAAATAAGCGGGATTTCCAGCAGCATCCCTCGGCTCTATGACCAGGAATGATTGTAAAGGAAGAAAGATGATGGATAAGAAAAAAAGAAAGAGGAGAGTCGCCACTATTAAATATTTCTTTTTCATAAAGTACTCTCCCCTTTCCGTTTCTTCAAAACAAAAGAATAGACCGTGATTAGCGGCCTATCCTTTGTTCCATCTCGGGGTGTATCAATTATTCTGCTGAAATACCTTTTTCATCAAAGTATTTTTTTGCACCCGGATGCAATTCGATACCCATACCTTTTAAGCCATTTTCAGCTTTGATCAGTTTCCCTTTGGCATGAGTGATCTGGTCTGTATTTTCAAATATTGCTTTTGTCACATCGTAAATAACATCTTCTGAGATGTCTGCATTCGTTACCAACATTGCACGGACTGCAACGGTTGTTACAGCTTCTTCCACTTTACTGTAAGTACCTGCTGGAATTTCATCTTCAGCATAGTATGGATATTTTTCGATGAGCTCTGCAATTTTAGCAGATTCAACCGGAACGATTGTGATATCTTCAGTTGCAGCCAAGCCTTCAACCGCCCCTGTTGGAGTACCTGAAGTGATGAATGCTGCATCGATTGTTCCATCTTGGATACCTGTTGTGGAATCATCGAAAGATAAATTGCGTGCTTCAAGATCTTCAAGTTTCATTCCGTGAATCTCAAGGATTTGCTCGGCGTTAAGTAAAGTACCTGAACCGGCTTCACCTACAGAAACAACTTTGCCTTTAAGATCCTCTACCGATTTGATACCTGAATCTTTAGTTGTCACGATCTGGATTGTTTCAGGATATAAAGTAGCGATTCCGCGTGCGTTCTCTACTTTATTATCAGAGAACATTTGTGTACCTTCAGAAGCGTATGAAGCTATATCTGTTTGTGTAAAAGCAATTTCAGTTTTAGCGTCTTTGATTGAAGCCATATTTTCGGCTGATGCACCTGAAGTTGAAGCAGATGCTTTGATGCCGGTTTCATCTTCAATAATTTTTGCAAAGGTACCTCCCAGCGGGTAATATGTACCTCCTGTTCCACCTGTGGCAATTCCGATGAAGTCAACTTTCTCATCACCGTCTCCTCCGCCGGCTCCGCCTCCGCATGCTGCCAGGACGGCAGATAGAATGAGAAGAAGGGCAGTGCTTAAGAATAAACTGCGTTTTTTCATAATCTAATCCCCCTATTAAATTTTCTACTTTCCCGTAATCAATTGTATCACAAACTGTAACATTCTTGTCAAACGGGTTACATAAACTTATAAAATTTTTCATAAAAAAACCTCAGCGTCATACAACAAATCTATAAAACATCTTATTTACCCTATCTTTTCAACATGTCAACGATTTGTAAAATGCATGGAAAATGTATAAAGCGTTTTCAGGTTGACTCATTACCATTCACCCGGAACAGATGAATGTCCACATAAAAAAGACTGAAGAAACTCATAGTTCCTTCAGTCAACCTGTTATATATCAGAAATATTCACCCGATTAATTCTTCATCTTCGAATTGCTTTTTATCTTCGCTTGAAATATTTTCTTCCTTATCCCTTAAGCTGTGCGCAATCCTGGAGGAAGCGTTTGCCGCTATGCTTGCCACGATGTCATCAAGGAAGGTATGAATCCCTTTCCCTCTTTTTGTATCCAGATCGTGGATGATCCCTATCTTGTTTTTATCCAAGTGGCCGAAAGTAGTGACCGCTATGCTACCGTAACCCAGTGCAGCACCAAGGGCGATGGTTTCATCTACCCCGAACAGGCCTTCGTCGGTTTCTACGATCGACTGGAGGGGTTCGGACAGCATTTTTCTTTCAGCGAGCTGATCCAATTCCACCCCAACTAAAATGGCATGCTGAATTTCTCTTTTTAGGAGCACTTTCTTTACGCTATCGATACAGTCCTCCATTTCCAACTCAGAATGATAGGGAAACTGCATTTCATACACGATTTCCGCAATATCTTCTATTGTAACCCCTCTATCCTGAAGTTTCTGAAGGGCAGCTTTCGTCACTTCTTTTGAATGAATCGGCTTATGCATTGTATGTACCCCTTTCCGGCTTGACTTCTGTAATAATTATAACAGTTTTTCGAATATTCGTATCCTAATCTGCTTAAAGGATTTACAAGGAAGATTGTGATACAATCTTTTTGTAAACGTTATCGAGAGAAACAGGAGGGTTATGTATGACTGTAAATAGAGGCACCATCAACGAATTAAACCTTTACAGTAAAGAATTAAATGAGGATATGAAAATGCTGGTTTATCTCCCTGCCACATTTTCCCCTCTTTATAAATATTCATTGTTGATTGCCCAGGACGGCAAGGACTATTTTCAACTGGGAAGGATCCCCCGTCTTGCAGATGAATTATTGGGTAATAAAGAGATAGAAAACATGATCATCGTGGGCGTCCCTTATAAAGATGTAGAAGATAGAAGAAGGAAGTATCACCCCCACGGAGAAGAAAACGATGCTTACATCCGTTTTTTAGCTCATGAACTCGTTCCTTATCTGGATGAGCATTACCCAACATATCATATGGGTATGGGAAGAGCCCTCATCGGAGATTCGTTAGCAGCGACCGTCTCGCTAATGACAGCTTTAAAATATCCGAACACCTTTGGCAAAGTGATTCTTCAGTCACCTTTGGTAAATGAAAAAGTACTGGACGAAGTTGATCATTTCTTACAGCCTCACTTATTGAATATCTATCATATAATCGGAAACAAAGAAACAGAAGTGAAAACAACCGATGGAAAAGTGAAAGACTTTTTAACACCCAACCGCCAGCTTCACGAACTATTCACCGACAAGAAATTCTCGGCCTTCTACGAAGAGTTCGACGGCGACCACACCTGGAAACACTGGCAGCCCGATTTAAAACGTGCATTAAAAATGATGTTTGGCTGATTCTAATACAGGTACTCTACACTGTGGGTTTCTCCTATTTTTATGTTTTAAACACTTTTAGTTTGAAAACTTAAATGTGGGAGATCTTCCCTTCCGTTCGTCCTATATTAAATTTTTGAAAAATTTGCTATACTATAATATATTAAAAGTTTTTATAAGTGATATATAGAGGAGGATTGAAGAAAATGAATTATGGTGTTGTCATTTTCCCATCAAAAAAGCTTCAGGATTTAGCAAATTCGTATCGTAAACGTTACGATCCTCATTACGCTTTGATTCCACCACATTTGACCCTCAAAAATGTGTTTTCAGCTGATGATGATCAAATTAAAGATATCGCCGATAAACTGAGAAATGTTGCAAAAAACTACGATCCGTTCAACTTGAAGGTATATAAAGTAAGCTCGTTTCAGCCTGTTAATAATGTTATCTATTTCAAGGTTGAGCCTACGCCCGAGTTAGAAGGCCTTCACCACGATATGCATAAAAGGGAAGTCTTAAACGATGAGCCTGAATTTGCATTTGTACCACATATCACTATCGCACAAAAACTTTCAAATGATGAACATTCGGATATTTACGGTTCCCTCAGCATGCTCGGTGTAGACTATGAAGAAACGGTCGACCGCTTCCACCTTTTGTATCAGCTTGAGAATGGCTCCTGGACTGTGTATGAAACATTCCGGCTTGGAAAGGAATAAGGACCGTTGAAAGTTGTAATCGCTAAATCAGAATCCCAGTTGGAAGAAGTTTTTCAAGTGAGGAAAACAGTATTTGTGAATGAACAAAATGTCCCTTTGGAAGAAGAAATTGATGAGTTTGAAAATCAATCGATCCATTTCATCTTGTATGAGGATGATCAGCCTGCAGGTGCCGGCAGGTTTCGTGTGTTGGATGGGGTCGGAAAAGTGGAGAGAATCTGCGTCCTGAAAAATATTCGCGGAAAAGGTGCCGGCAGGGAACTCATGCTGGCCATCGAACAATATGCATATAATCATTCCATCTCCAAACTTAAACTAAACGCTCAAACCTATGCCATACCTTTTTATGAAGGATTGGGCTATCAAACCGTCTCTGAGGAATTCATGGATGCGGGAATTCCTCATAAGACAATGGTAAAAACACTATCGTAGTCAAGTTCTTGTATATAAAAAAGATCAATCACTGCTCTTAGGCAGAGGATTGATCTTTTTTTTATGGAAAGAATACTATTCACCCTGAGTATAAACAGTTGTTAACTGGACGATAATGTAAGAGTATATGGAGAGGGGGATACCTATGGAAATCATGTCAATAGCCGTAGAACTCGTGGTCGGCTATTTTGCCCTTTTGATTTTAACGAAAGTATTAGGAAAAACACAAATAACCCAGATATCCGCTTTTGACTTTATATCTGCGTTAATATTGGGGGAATTAGTAGGGAATTCACTATATGATAAAGATATCAGTGTCTGGCCCATCCTTGCAGCTATCTTCATCTGGGGATCCTTGATATTCACTACAGAATACTTCACTCAAAAATCCAGACGTTTCCGCCATATAATGGAAGGCACTCCGGCGATTGTAATCAATAAAGGAAAGATAGATTTCCAACAATTAAAGAAGAACCACTTGGATTTAAATCAACTTCAGCATTTACTTCGGGCGAAGGACATTTTTTCGGTACGCGAATGTGAGTATGCCCTGCTTGAATCCAACGGAACACTGAGCGTTCTTAAAAAGCCTATGTTTGAAAATGTTCAGCGTGCTGATTTAAACATTCAGCCTGACCATGTAAGCCTTCCATTGTCCTTGATTGTTGACGGTGAAATTGTGTATGATAACCTGAAAATCGTGCATCAGCAGGAAGATTGGCTGCTGAACGAAATTACGAAATACGGCTTCCAATCGCATAAAGACGTTCTTTATGCTGAATGGAAAGAAGGCGAAAGTCTATTGGTACAAGGATATTAATCAGCAGCCGCCACTCTTGGCTCATTATCCCTGACAATGAACTTTATCCGTTTTTTACGCTCCAGACTCGCTAAATATGCAGTCACGGAAGTACGAAATAACAGCCATTGCCCCAGGCTTTTCACATCTAAGTTATGTAATGTTAAAAATTCCTTAGTAAGCTTTTCTAAGGATACGCCATGTTCTTTACCTTCAATCAGCTCATAGAGGGCAGAGAGTCTATCAGTGTGTACCTTATGATTTTGCCGTATGGTATCTTGAAAGTTTTCTTCAAATATGCCGTGACCCGGTATTGCTCCTTTACATTGAATGTTAAGGAGTTTTTCCAATGAGGATATAGTTTGGTCTGCATCAATGATAAAAGGAATCACATGCTTATCGAGGGCCTCCCCGCCAAAATAACCGTCGCCGGCGTATAGGATTTCTTCAATCAGCAATCCTTTCTGAGCATAGGAATGTCCTGGCAAATCCAGGGCATGAATATTAAATGGTCCTATTATATTATTCCCGCTCATTATTTCGCCATCCACCTCGACTGAAGGTCCCTCCAGAAATTTATTTCTTAATTCCTCAATGGGATTCGCTCCATTGAAAAGGTAAATCGGTTCCAAAACCGGGTGTGCCATAATTGAAGATTCCAGACCAGGTGCATACAGAATAATATCCCGTTCTCTCTTTAAATAGGCCGCTCCCCCGAAATGATCTGCATGGGCGTGGGTAATGATGCAATAATCCAAAGGCAGGGAATGTTGATTTACTATTTTTAAAACTTTCTTTATAGATGACTCGTCCAGTCCTGTATCAATGAGCAGTCCCTTTCCACCTTTCTGACAATAGCCGATGTTCACTGCCCCGGTGAAGGCAAAGCAATGATCGGTAAACTGTTGAAGTTTCAAATTCCTCATTCCTTTCAGGAAGGGTTGTCCTAAGCTCTTCCGGACTGATCAAACCGTTCCCGCTTTCTAATATACAGCTGGCCAGACCCTTTAGGCTTCGTTATACATATTCGTTAAAATGGGTGCCTTTTCCTGTTACTCTGGCTAATAATTCTGGTGGAATGGGACTTTTATGAGATTTCCTTGTGTGGATAATCATTGATTTATCCTGTTCATACAGCGGATAACTGCTCATTTCTTCATGGTCGGTTTGTTTTGATTTATTTTTCAATGCTTTAATAGGCTGTACCGGAATGAATTGAAAAGGGTGTTTGTCTACTTTGATTTCCCTTTCCTGATACTGTTTATATTGATGATGAGGAATTGGAGCAATGTATCCCATGTGATGACCTCCTTTTATTTGTTTTACCCGTACCTTAATTAAGTTGAAACAAAAAAGAGAATTAACATAAAATACGTGTCTTCACGCCATTTTATGTCCATTCTCTTTCAAGAAAGTTATTTTTTCCCTTTATTGAGCATATTGGAAATCGTCCCGAAATCCAGCTGCTTACCGTCATTCACAATCGACTTAACAATTTTGTCTTCCATTTCTTTATTCACAGGTTTGTTCGCAATTTTAGAAACACGCTTAATGACACTTCTTACAGTTGCTTCATCTTTGAAGTTAGCATTTTGTAATGAGTTGGCAAGCTCAAACACCTCGTTCATGTTGACGCCTGTCTTCTGCTCAAGATTCTTAAAAAAGTTGTTATTCATGAGTAAACCGCCTCCTTTTTAACTATAAGCATCATATGTGAAAAAATGGAGAGCGTGATAAATCATATAAAAAAAGACAGGATCTCTCTTTACGAGGATTCTGCCTTAATTTTGCTTCTTGATTAGCAGAAGCTGGCTCCAACGATAATTAACAAGATGAATAAGACGACGATTAATACAAATGTAGATCCATAACCCCCGCCGTATCCGCAGCCATAACCATATCCATATCCGTAAGGCATTCAGCATCACCTCACTTTACCTTTAGTCACTTATAACATATGTAGGTGAGGGAAGTTCCGTATGGGCTTTTGTTAATTTTGTTGTGTGTTTGTCCAATTGTACAGGTCGAATGTCAGATTACCCTCACTGTCCAATTGGGCCAAAAAGATTGATTCTGCAGTGAGCTTCCTTTTTGAGAGTTCTCTTAATAGCCACTGTCTGGTATAGCCCACTTCCTTTAAAGCCGCTTCATCGATTCTGCCGTCTCCTATAACGGCTTGCGGAGGAGTCGAACGTTGGTAATCAGCCATCAGATCTTCCCTTACCAGCGGCTGTTTTTCTTTTTTCAGCAGCACACTCAGATCTCCATTTGTATCTAAAGTGGCGAATTCAACATCCGCAGCACGAAATACATCTTTCTTCCTTAGTTGTTCAAGAAGTTCATCTATGGAGTATTGTTCTTTCCTCAGCGCTTTTTCGTCTATTTTTCCATCTTTAATGAAGACGGATGGCTTCCCTTCCGCAAACCTTCTGAATTTGCTGCTTTTCAGGGAAAGATAAGAAAACAACAGAGGAAATAAAAACCACAGAAAGATGCTCATAAGACCTTCACTCAAAGGCAGGCCCAGGTCCATTGAAAGTGTCCCTGCTATGCTTCCTACGGTAATACCCGTAATATATTCAAAAAACGATAGCTTGGACAGTTGTTTCTTCCCGAGTAATTTTGTGATAAAAAACAAAGAAAGAAGGATGAAAAGGCTTCTAACCGCTACTTGCAAGTATTCAGGCATTTATATTTCCTCCCATTATCCCTTTGGTTTAAAAAGGAGTGCCCCTATGAATCCAAAAACAATCGCCGCTGATATACCAGAACTAGTTACTTCGAACATGCCTGTCAATACACCTACCAGCCCGTGCTCTTGTGATTCCTGCATCGCCCCGTTTACAAGCGAATTCCCAAAGCTCGTAATCGGTATGGTCGCTCCCGCACCTGCAAAATCGATCAAAGGTTCATATAACCCAAAGCCTGAGAGTATAGCGCCTGCCACCACCAATAGACTTAAGGTATGGGCCGGTGTCAATTTCGCTACATCAAACATCAATTGTCCAATGACACAGATGATTCCTCCTATGACAAATGACCAAAAGAACATCGCAATCATTTTTATGCTTCCTCCTTTACTTATAAAAATTCAATGGACACAGCATGGGCGATACAAGGTATCGTTTCTCCTTGCTGAAAAGTAAGAGGCGATAATAACGCTCCTGTTGCCACCACTAATATCCGCTTGTAAGTCCCTTTTTTCATTTCATTCAATAAGTGTCCATAAAGTACGGTTGCAGAGCAGCCCGGGCCGCTTGCCCCCGACTGAACAGGCTGGTCTTTTCCATATATAAGTAAACCGCAGTCCTGATATTGCTTGTCGGTCAGGGTATAGCCTTTTTCCTTCAGCATTTCCATGGCTGTCTGCCTCCCGATTGAAGCAAGATCTCCTGTTACGATCAAATCGTAATAAGAAGGGTCCCTGCCCAAATCCTGAAAATGTCCGGCTATCGTATCAACCGCAGCCGGTGCCATTGCCCCCCCCATATTAAAGGGGTCCGTCAAACCCATATCGATCACTTTCCCAATCGTCGCAGATGTAATACGAGGAGAAGGAGTTGTACGTCCGGCACCATTCCCCACTACTGCGTAACCTGCTCCTGTCACTGTCCATTGAGCGGTCGGCGGTTTTTGCCCGCCATACTCAGTCGGGTAACGAAACTGCTTTTCGGTGGCGGAATTATGACTCGAAGCGCCTGTGATCACTTTTTCTGCTCCTTGATAATTGACTAAAAATCCTGCAAGGGCAAGCCCCTCCATGGATGTAGAACATGCTCCGAATAATCCGAAATAAGGAATGGCATATGATCTTGCAGCAAAACTGGAAGGGGTGATCTGATTGATCAGGTCACCAGTCAAGAAGAATTGGATATCATCCTTCTTCAGTGATTGCTTTTCAAGTGCAATCTCTACCGCATCTTCAATGAGCACCCGATTTGCTTTTTCATACGTATCCTGACCCATCCATAAGTCGTCGTAAAACCGGTCAAATTCAGTTGCCAGTTTTCCCTTTTTTTCAAATGGACCCCCGACCACCCCCGTAGAAAGAATCGCAGGCTGTGCAGGGAAGACCCATGATCTCGAACCCTTAAGCATCAAATCACTCCCCATCGAATTAATAGCGTTTTTATCAGCGCAACCACAAACGCGGAAAATACGCCGAACACAATAACGGATCCGGCCAATTTAAAAATATTTCCTCCCACACCCAGGACATAGCCTTCCGTTTTATGTTCGATCGCTGCGGAAATGACTGCATTCCCGAATCCTGTGACAGGGACGGCACTCCCCGCTCCCCCAAACTGCCCTAAATGGTCGTAGATGCCAAATCCGGTGAGGATCATCGCAAAGAAAACCATAGTGGCCACTGTTGGATTCCCAGCTGTCTGTTCTGTGAAATTAAAAAAGTAAATATAGAAATAACTTACTGCCTGGCCCACCAGACAAATCGCCCCTCCGACAAAGAACGCCTTAATCACATTCTTTAAAAGGGGTCTTTTCGTTTCATACTGCTTTTCCAGATTTTCATACTTTTGCTGTTCGGGTGTTTTCGGTGTCTTTCCCACAAAGTATTCCTCCTATGTCTTTTCCTTTTGAAGCTCGATGATATCCTTGAATTTCTTTTCAGCCTCTTTCTTGGTTATGGACTTGTTCTGGATCCTCTCTTTTAAACGAACGGTCTCAAGAAAAATTTTATAATCACTTGATAAGATGAAATCCTCCCCGGCATATTCATCCTCGAGATATTTCTCCATATCTTTTTCGATTTTCTTCATTTTGAATCTCTGCATATGCTTTACTTTATAAACGACCAATGTTTCGTCTTTACTTTGAATGACAGCAACATCATACAGTTCCTTCTTTTTAGCCAGCTTCTTTTTTATAGCATGTCCAAAGCTGTCTGTTTCAGGATGATCCACCAATTCGATCGGAGGAGGATCGGTTGTTTTCAGGAGCGCAATTTTGCTGTCCTTTCCGTCTTCTTTATTGGAACAGCCGGCAGCCAGTAAAAAGGTTAAAAAACCCGCAAATAAATATTTCTTCATTCAACATCCCTCATTTTTATATATACTCACCCCTTATTTTTTTCTTAAAGTCTAAAATTATGTAAAAAAAAAGATCGCTCTTGATGAGCAATCTATTTTTTCTTTGAACCCGAACCGCATCCGCAGTCATTTTTCTTTTTATAATTTGAGGTGGTTTTTGTTGGTTTAATCACTTTATTCCCAGTGTATTTAATCAATTTCCCGGCCTCCTTCACATGTGGATATTTCATTATATGTGATAAGGGGCATGCTTGTTTCCACTAATTACCTACTAATTCGATCCATTCCAATTTTGGACTGCCGCTTCAATGACGGCTGCTACACCTGCGACAGCGAGCAGGGTAATAATTGGTGCAAAAAAAGAAGGAAACCATACGTAACCACCGTACAAAAACATACTTGCCCATATCCCAGTACACCAGTAGCAGGATAACAGCTGCCCTGCAAAGCCTTTGAAACCTTCCTTCTTCGGAATAAGGTAAATATCTTCCACCCCGTTTTCTTCCTCCACGATTTCATCAAAGAAAGGCGATCTTAGAAATTCAGTTATCTTATCAAAAACGATCAAATGAGTCAGTCGAAAAATAGCAAAACCAAGAGTTGCTAGCTGAACGAAAGTGAACTCCAATTCGATCTTCCTTTCTCCTTTAATAAATATATACAAGCCCAAATTTCTAAAAGAGGGCAGATGTCCGTTACCTAATCGCCTACACCACAATATGTTAGTAATGTAAATGAAATTTATTTTAAGGAGGAACTTTATATGGGTTGCGGAAGAGATAGAGATTTTGGAAAAAAAGATCTCGGCTGTGTATGTCAAGCAGTTCGCGCTATTAAGGATATTCAAGACGCTGGTGACGAGTGCAACGAATGCCGAAATGACTGTTTCCTTGAGCCGCTGGGATCGATGGTTAGTCCTGCTAACCGTGTTAACACCCGTGTCTTCAAGTTATACCTGAAAAACGGTGATACATTCGAAGTTCATGTTAAAGGAAGCAAGTCGAAATCACCATTTTTCCGGGTAAAAGAAATCTTTGACAACTGCTGTGCTACTCTACAAGTAGTAAGACCGAATAAGAACGATGATCCAAACGACCCGATGGATGATTGGGAACTTACAGGCGATTGCGTCACGGTTGACCTGGATTGCTTCTGTGCGATTCAATGTATCAAAGACGTATTTGTCGAATTATGTGAAGATTAATACTCAGGGATCAGTGTCTGACTGAACCTGTAAGAAAAGCCAGCCGGGAGATCCCGCCTGGCTTCTTTTATTGTAACCCTATCATCTTAATCGATTTCAAAGAGTCCCTTGCAATCGTTTCTTCATCGCCGCGGAATGTTTTGATTTTAATAGTGGATTCGTCCATAGAGATAAGCACGCCTTTATAAGTAGCGGTTTCAGTACCGAATTCACACGGAAAAGGGACTTTACCGTTGATGCTGGCAGTAATATACTCAAGCTTTTCGTCCAGGGTCAGTTCTTTGAATGGTTTCAGCCTTCTGAAAGAGTGGATAGCAGACTGGGATTCCTCCCCTGAAGGCTTTTGATGAGGTTGAGCTTGCTCTTTAGACTCGATCTCAGGTTTTTTTAATCTTGATGACTCTGCTTCCTCATGAGGTTTTTCTATTTGAGTTTGGATTGGTTTGGTTGGAAGCTTTTCTTTTTTCTCTTTTGATTTTGTCGACCGATATGTTACCTGCATATTTCCTTTGACTTCCTGCAGCTTTGGCTGCTGAATGTATAACAAGGGTTCCTTGCTAGATGCTTTTTCTTTTTTCATGAAGCACACCTCCAATTCATCTCCACTTTTATATGTATGCAAAAGGTGCATGTCAGTTTCATTTTTGGGAGGAATTTTCTTTGTGCTTTAAATACCGCTGTTGATTTCCGTAATTTTCATTAGCATAGCAAAATCAAAAATCCCGCCAGCTAATTGCGCCAGCGGGATCTCAATTATATTTAGTTCATTTCATTAACCAAGAATATGATACCCTGAATCAACATGAAGGTTTTCTCCCGTGATTCCTCTTGAGAGGTCGCTGAATAGGAACACGGCAGTGTCTCCGACTTCTTCTTGGGTTGTATTGCGGCGCAGCGGAGCGCGCTCTTCGATTTCTTTAAGGATGGAGTTAAAGTCCCCTACCCCTTTAGCAGAAAGTGTACGGATCGGACCGGCAGAAATGGCGTTTACACGGATCCCGTGCTTACCTAAATCACTCGCAAGGTATTTGACACTCGCTTCTAGCGATGCCTTCGCAACGCCCATTACATTATAGTTCTGCATCACTCTTTCTCCGCCTAAATAGGTCATGGAGACGATGCTTCCACCTTCGGTCATTAAATCTTTCGCAGCCTTTGCAACTGCCGTCAAAGAATAAGAACTGATATTATGTGCAAGGAGGAAACCGTTCCTTGTCGTATTCATATAATCACCGGCAAGCTCTTCTTTATTGGCGAAAGCGATACAGTGCGCAAGCCCGTGAATCACTCCCACTTCCTCTTTAATTGCAGCGAAGCATTTCTCAATGTCTTCGTCACTGGTTACGTCACACGGAAGTACCAGTGAGTCTTCTCCGCCTTCAAGTGTATCGGCAAGGTCTCTTACACCTTTTTCAAAACGTTCACCTGCGTATGTAAAGATTAATCGTGCACCCGACTGATGAAGGGAACGGGCAATCCCCCAAGCAATACTTCGTTTGTTGGCAACACCCATCACGACAAATGTTTTGCCTTCTAATGAAAGAGTCATTGTAATCCTCCTATTGTTACAAGTTATTAGTACCTGCTACTAATTCTACATGAAACAACAAAAAAAGAAAAGGTTCAATTCTATGATATCTTCTTTTTCGTCTCTTCAATCTGATCAATATGCCTCTCCTCATGCCTTCCAAGGAGCTCGAGGACCTGCCAGACCGGCATGATCCCAAACCGGTGATGTTCCATGGTTTTTTGGGCAAGTTTATGTTCAGAATACTTTTCTATGAACTCCTCTGTTAAATTTCTGGATGTTTGCAGGGCGTTCAATAATTGTTCTTTTGTGTGAGGTTCTTCAGGTGGATCAATAGGTGCTTTAAGCTTCTTGCTTTTATCATCAAATACACTCAAGTCCACTGCTTCTCCACTAGTATCCGATTGATCCTCTGCAGCTTTTAATGCCAGTTTCAAAAAGCGGGTTTCCGCCCCTGCAAGATGCAGGACTATTTGGGCTATACTCCACTCATCTGGTGAAGGTTTTTCATTTAACTTTTCAAATGCCGTTCCCTCCAGACTTTTCTTCAGTCTTTCCCTTATGTCGATTACTTTGGTTTCCCACATTTCTCATCATCTCCTAATTCTTCTTATATAACTAATTAGGTATTAGCCCATGAAAATCCTCTATACTGTCATAAGAAAACTCCCCGGCAGAGCGGGGAGTTTCTTTAACAATATTCACAGAACTCGAGTTCACGTTTCAGTTCATCAACATATTCTTTAGTTCCAGTCACGATCAACCGGTCATTCATATGGAGTTCTGTGTCACCATGTGGAACGATGGAATCTTTGCCTCTGAATATACGGACAAAAATGACATCCCCTGTAAACGGGAATTTCCTCAGGGTCATCCCTTCGAACTGGCTGTTCAGCATTTTGATTTCATACAGCGACATTTCCTGGTTCGTGAGGATATTCATCACTGATGGTGATTCAATCATGGCTCTTAATAATGCTTTGGTAGAGAGGAACACAGAATACACTTCAATCCCTTGCTCCCTTAGGGCTTCATGCATGTCAGGACTCTCAACTCTTGCGATGACCCGTTCTACGCCTCTATCTTTAGCAGCAATAGAGAGGGTTGCGTTTGCCTCTTCATCCCCGGTCGAAATCACAAGGATATCTGCCTCAAACACATTAAACTCCTCTAAAGTATCAAGATCATAATTTTCTATTTCGTTGATTTTAAATAACGAATCCGCGATGTTCTTATCCGATTTATCTTGAATCGTGTGATAAAGAACAGATTCATACAACGAGGATTGCAGTTCTCTGGAAGCCGGCATGGTCATCTGGTTTGCCCCCAGGAACACCACCTTCAATTTCTTTTCATTTGCGCTTTCACGCGGGAACAGTTTTTTAAAGACGATCGGTGTAATGATACACGCGATGACTGCAACCAGAATTAAGGTACCGCTCATCTGACTGGTGATAATCTCCATTCTTTCGGCGATTTTTGCAGCAGCAATCACCAGGGAAAGAGTGGAGGTCAGCAAGAAAGCGGAAGCTAAAGTGGTTCTTGTATCATACCAGATCTTCAACAAGTATACCGGCAGTATCTTAGAAATCAGGAATGCAAGCAGCATTAATGGAATCAAAAGAAGCATTTTCTTGTCGCTCAGCAAAGTCTGAAGATCAAGTTCCACCCCGACCATCACAAAGAAAATCGGGATTAAAAATCCGTAACCGAACGAATCGAGTTTCTGTACCATCTCCTGGTTGGGAGCCAGTAAAGAAACCAATACCCCAGCCAAAAATGCTCCCAGGATATTTTCTGCCCCGACCGTTTCCGACACAGCCACCAGTAAGATGATGAGCGTGAATACAGCACGCGTCCCGATTTGGACCGTACCTGTCGATAGACTTTTGATGAAATTATTATTTTTCATGCGCTTGCCTAATAGATAAAGGATGACCCCCACTCCAAACAGAATGAGAAGCAGCCACATATTGCCTTGTCCTTCTCCGTAAAGGGAAACGAAAACAGCAAGCAGAATCATGGTCACCAAGTCTGCAATCACGGCGATCAGCAAGATGATCTGACCAATCGCGGTTTGTGAAATATGAGCCTCTTTCAGTGTCGGAACGACTACCCCCAATGAGATGGTCGAAATGATCAGGGTCATCAAAAAGGCGTTTTCTATCAAACCAAAAAATACAAATAAGTAAGAAAGCCCGAGGGAAACAAAGAATATCCCTATAAAAATAATGGTCGCCACTTTCAGACGGTTCGGTTCTTCCTTACCGCTCGGAAGGATTTCTTTCTTATTCTTGCTGTTTGAGAATGCTTTGAAATCAATTTCGAGACCGCTTAAAAACATCAAGAAAATGAAGCCGAAGGTCGATAAAGTTTCAAGCCACATATCTTGATGAACGAGGTCAAATCCGCTCTTACCGATGACCAATCCCATGATGATTTCGGCTATGACCACTGGGATAAAGTTCAATTTAAAACGGTGCAGCAATATTGGTGTCAAAAAAGCGACGATGATGACGATCACCAGTGATGTTACAGAGGCATGCTGTTCCATGATGCTCTCCCCCTTTTCTTCTATATAAGGTAATTCATAAACAATGTAGCTAATCCAAAATATATTAAGATGCTAATAATATCATTAATCGTTGTAATGAAGGGGCCTGATGCCACGGCGGGATCGACTTTCAATTTATGCATCAATAGCGGGACAAGAGTACCGGCCAATGTAGCTACAAATAATGAAATCATAACTGAAACCCCGACCAGGATCCCGAGGAAAAATGTTCCCTTCCACACATACACAATCATGTTGACCACAACCCCGCATGTCGTACCGGTAATGAGACCGGTTCCTGCTTCACGTATGATGAGGGCAAGTTTATTTTCCTTTTCCAAATCACCGGTCGCGATCCCCCTTACGGCCACGGCAAGCGCCTGGGTCCCTGTATTCCCTGCCATACCGGCGATAAGCGGGATAAAAACAGCAAGGATGGCTACTTTATCCAGGGTCGCTTCAAATCGCCCGATGAGACTCGCCGTGAACATCCCCAGGAACAATAAAGCAATCAACCATGGAAGGCGTTTCTTTGCTGCATTAAAAGGGTTCCTGTCAATCGAATCCAAATCGGCAATACCGGCGAGCTTGGAGTAGTCATCCGATGCTTCTTCTTCCATGACATCCATTATGTCATCAACCGTGATGATCCCAAGCAAGTGATGTTGGAAATCAACAACCGGCAAGGCAAGGAAATCATAGTCCTTCATTTGCCTGGCAACGGCTTCCTGATCTTCACTCACTCCCACTGACATGACCCTATCACTCATGATTTCAGCTATCATGACGTCATCATGACTGATGATAAGGTCTCTTAAAGAGATGACTCCCACAAGCTTTTTATCATCGTCTACCACATAAATGTAATAGATGGTTTCGGCATTAGGGGCTTCATTCTTTAGGATATACATGGCGGACCGGACAGTCTGATTTTGTGAGATTGCGACAAACTCGGTTGTCATGATGCTTCCCGCTGTGTATTCTTCATAATGAAGGAGCTCTTTAATTTCCCTGGCTGAGTCGTCATCCATGATGGTTAAATAACTGACAACCTGATCTTTATCAAGTTCATTCAATACATCCACCGCATCATCAGCATACATATTCGAAAGCATTTCAGCTGCATACGATGGGTTCATTTCTGCGAGTAAATCCTGATAGTCTTCTTCATCTATATCAAGACTTTCAAACAATTCGGCCATTTCTTCGGGAGATAGATAATGATAAAGGCGAATCCTCAGTTCATCCTCGATCTTAGAAAAGAATTTAGCTTGATCATAGGGGTGTAACTGAGTGAATTCCGACCTGAACAGATCCAGATCTTCCTGCTGAAGGGCTCTTATGAGAAGCTCTTCATCATACATTTCTTTGTCCTGCTTATCTTTATCATTATTTTGTTCTTTGACTGCTTCACTCATTAAGGCACACCCTCCCTTATGTTAATCCCATATAGTCGTAATAATACTAGCAAATCTTTTTGAAAATGTCGCCCATTAACATAGGCCGTCCTCTTCATTATGTTTATATAAGATGTTCCATTTAAAATGAAGAATAAATCATCCGGTTTTTTCACACACTGAAACATTAATATGTCATAAATCGAATGAAATGAAAAGAAAAAAGTTTCTCCTGAAAAGAAAGAAGGTTTAAGATGAAGATTGATGTAATAGGCGATATTCATGGATGTTTACAAGAATTTAGAAATCTGACTGAAAAACTCGGTTATAGTTGGAGTTCCGGGCTGCCCCGCCATCCTGAAGGAAGAAAGCTTGCATTTGTCGGTGACTTGACTGACCGGGGACCGCACTCTTTACAAACGATACGGGTTGTTGCCTCCCTTCAGAAGGAAAAAGCAGCTTACTACGTCCCCGGGAATCATTGTAATAAGCTATATCGTTATTTCTTAGGGAACAACGTAAAGATCCTTCATGGTCTTGAAACGACAACAGCAGAATTAAGTGCTCTTACAGAGAGGGAAAGAAACGAATATAAGACTATGTTTATCAATTTATATGAGGCTGCACCCCTCTATCGGATCCTTGATGAGGGTAAATTGATCATTGCACATGCAGGGATCAAGGAAGAGTACATAGGAAAAGACAATAAACGTGTAAAAACATTTGTTCTGTATGGTGACATTACCGGGGAAGTAAATGAGGACGGCACCCCTGTCAGAAGAGATTGGGCAAAGGAATATAAGGGAGATGCGTGGATCATTTATGGCCATACACCCGTAAAGGAACCCAGAATGATGAACAAGACGGTCAATATCGATACAGGTGCTGTATTTGGAGGAAAGTTGACTGCAATGCGTTATCCAGAAATAGAACTAATTAGCGTACCTTCAAACATGCCATTAACAGAAGAAAAATTTCGCAGCTTCCCTTGAGGATTCAGAGAACTTTCAGTTTCGTTAAAAAACGTTGTACGATCTACTAATACGATGAACAAAAAAAGAGATTCCCCAGGCAGTCAACAAGAGGAATCTCTTTTTTCTTTCTGACCTAAAAGGCTCAAAACCATTTTCATATCTTCTGCCAGGGGACTCTCAAATTTCATCCATTCCTTTTTCATAGGATGATAAAAGGAAAGAGTTTTGCAATGAAGTGCCTGCCGCTTGATAAGATTTACTTTTCCCCCGTACAAATCATCGCCCATTAGAGGGTGACCGATCGATGACATATGTACACGTATTTGATGTGTTCTGCCTGTATAGGGCCGCAGGGATAAATGAGCCGCTTCAGCGTATTGGTACAATACCCGATAGGCAGTCTTTGCATATTGACCGTCATTCCGGACTTCTCTTTCGATGATACTTGTATCTTTGCGGCCGATCGGCTGCTCGATGAACCCGTTATTACTGGTCAGGTACCCTTCAGCCAAAGCTTCATAGGTCCTTGAAATGCCTCTCTCCTGTTGTTGAAGACTGAACAAATGATGCACATGCCGATGCTTGGCCACCAGTACTAATCCTGATGTATCGCGGTCAAGCCTGGTGACGATATGAACAGCGGATGCAAGGGAACGATTATTATAATAACCTGCAATCCCATTCGCCAGAGTGCCTGAGCTGTGATCTTTAGACGGGATTGAATACATACCCCATGGCTTTTCGAGAACAAGGACATCCCGGTCTTCATATACAATTTCCAAAGGCATATCCTCAGGGAGTAATTTATCACTGCCTGTTTCTGGCGGAAAATCCAATTTGACGATATCGCCTTCCTTTAGAACATGACGAACATTCACTTCCGAATCATTGACGGAAATCGATCCACCATCGAATTTGACCGAGGTCAGCGTCCGCTTTGAAATCTTTTGATCAACGAGAAATTCCCTCAAAAGCCTTCCTTCAAACGGTGAAGGGATGATCCATTGAATTGAATATCCTTTATTCATCCGCTACAAACGAGTCATGTACTCTCTTCCAGAAAGGGAAAGGCCGGAAGCGGGCAAATCGGATTTTTTCATCTGCAACACGGTACTGAATAGACTTTACATCTTTATGAAGAAGGGAAAGATGATCGATCGTCACCAGAAAATCAGGACCATTGACAGGCTTCAACATACATGTATGATGAGCCGGTAAGATCAGCGGAGATCCGATTGTGCGGAATACCCGATTATTGATGGATGCCATTTCCGCGAATTGGATAGCCGGCAAAGAGGGATGGATGATGGCGCCCCCAAGCGCTTTATTGTACGCCGTACTCCCTGAAGGGGTAGAGAGACATAAGCCATCGCCCCTGAAACGCTCAAAATGCTGCCCCCTTATCTCCACATCCATGACGAGGGTTCCTTCGACACTCTTCACAGTAGATTCATTCAGGGCTAAATAGCGAGTCTCCTTCCCCCCGTGCTGATAACGGATGATGGTTTCCAATAACGGATATTCGATAATCTGATACGGAGTTTTTGCAATCGCAATGACAAGCTTTTCAATTTCTTCGGGCACCCAGTCTGCATAAAAACCGAGATGCCCCGTATGTACCCCCACAAAGGCCGTCTTATCAAGTCTTGACCGATAGCGGTGAAAGGCATAAAGCAGCGTCCCATCTCCCCCTACCGAAATGACGATGTCAGGCTGGTCTTCATCATATGTTAGATTGAAATCCTGTAAATAGGTTCTCATTTTGTGCATCAGGGTATTGGACTTGGAATCACCTTTTGACGTAATAGCAAACTTCATTCATTTTGACCCCCTTCGTCTCACTGTTTGTGAATTCTTTTATCGGTCGTGCCGCTGCCCCTCTTATCTTTCTCCATTTTGTTTGTAAAAATAGCCTGTGCTTCCTGGATTTCTTCACGGATCAGGCTCATTTCTTCATCCAGACGAAAAGCTGCTTCTGCAGCACCTTGAAGCCTCATTCGAATTCTTTCAGGAAATTGGCCGCTGTACTTATAATTCAAAGAATGCTCAATCGTTGCCCAAAAATTCATGGACAGCGTCCTGATTTGAATTTCCACAAGGATGTTTTTCTCTCCCTGGATCGTCTGGACTGGATAATCGACGACAACATGATAGGACCTGTAGCCGCTCGGCTTCTTATTCGTGACATAATCCCTTTCTTCAATCACGGTGAAATCCTTGCGTGCCCGCAGATGCTCCACCACCACATGTATATCTTCCACGAATTGGCACATCATCCTTAGACCTGCTATATCCTGCATCTCGGTCCCAATATCTGAAAGCGCAATCCCTTTTTGATTCGCTTTATCAAGGATGCTGGCAATCGGTTTTACTCGTCCGGTAACAAATTCAATAGGAGAATGAGTATGTTGAAATTCATATTCCCCTCGCATTCCTTTCAGTTTCACTTTCAGTTCATCTACGGCTTGCTTATAGGGAGCCAGAAATTGTTCCCAATGATTCACATTCCCTCACCTCATTTGAAACATCAATTCGTTTCTTTCTTTCGGGTTATAAAAAGCTGGTTGTTTTGAAAGTAAAAAAATGGACTCTTGCCTGCTTAAGATTATGAATCGATAAAAACGGATTCAACCTTCTTAACCATTTCGTCGCCGTAATTACCGTTTCCTTCTATATTGCTGATGAGATAGTTTAGCTCTTCATTAAATTGATCAAGCTCTAATGATTCATCTGAACTTTCGACGATTACAGAAGCATTCTCTTTAAGTGCTTTTCTCAACTCACCCCAGATTCCTTCTTCTAAATACAGGTAGACATATTCCTCTTCATTTTCTGCTAGATAAACAAAGGCAAATCTGTCAGAGTCTGCAATGATTTGACAAGCAGGCTTCAATCCTTTTAACAAGTCCGTTTGTTCCGTATGTAAGTGTAAAACACCATTTTCAAATTTTGCTTCATTGAATTGTACAATCTTTCTCATGGCTATTTTCATCCTTCCTTAAAACAATCAGTATTATTTTATCATAAGACACGATTTACATCTAAACATTGAAGTTCATTTACAGAAAAGAGATAATACAAGTATTAAGCAATGAAAGGATGCTTTTCTTTGTCACAAGAGATAGAAATCGAATTTAAGAACCTGTTAGCAGAAGAAGAATTCGTGCAATTAACCAAGCATTTTAAGATAAAAGAAACAGATTTTACAACCCAGGAAAATCATTATTTCGATACCCCTGACTATCAACTGAAGGATAAGCAATCTGCTTTAAGAATCCGGCTAAAGAAGAAGATCTTCACGCTGACATTGAAAACACCAGTCGAAGAAGGGCTGCTTGAAACGAATCAACCCCTTACTGTACAAGAAGCCGACGACCTGTTGGAACGCGGAGTTTTTCCTGACGGAGAAGTAAAAGAATTTCTGGAAAGCCTTGATATATCTCCCCCTTACATTCAACACTTCGGTTCTTTAATCACAAAGAGAGCTGAAATCGATTTTGAAGGTGGTTTGCTCGTATTTGATGAAAGTTCCTATTTTGATAAAGTGGACTTTGAACTCGAATATGAAGTGAAAGACTATGATCAGGGAGAAAAAATCTTCTTTGATTTGTTAAAGGAACACGGGATACCCAAAAGGGAAACGGAAAATAAAATAAAACGTTTTTACCGGGAAAAAGTAAGAAATCAATTGTAAAACACGCATCATTTTTTCCGATATATAGGATGAAAAGACCCACTACAAAGACAGGAGCCATTAAAATGAATGTTCAACAACTAAAAACAATGATGGAACTCCAGGCACTCAATAAACTGGGTTCCGTATCCACTATAAACGCTGCCGGCCAAACCAATGACTTATTTCAACAGCTATTTACCCAGGCTTTAAATAGTGGCGGAGGCCTTACAACATCTTCCAATACTCTTGGCGCCGTAAAGAGCATGCTTGAAACACATCCCGCTTTTACAGTTTCAGAGCCCCCCAGATCCCTGTCAGCCATAAATAAAAGCGAGTTTGCGGCCCCTGAATCGATAGACGACATTATCTCCAGAGCGGCTGATACGTATCACCTTCCTAAAAAGCTGATACAGGCAGTGATCCAGCATGAATCAGGATTTAAACCAGATGCCGTCAGTCCTGCCGGGGCATCTGGTTTGATGCAGCTGATGCCTTCCACTGCAAGGGGCCTCGGGGTGACCAATATATTTGACCCTGAAGAGAATGTCTTTGCAGGAACAAAATATCTAAAACAAATGCTTGATAAATATAACGGAAACATTGAAATGGCACTTGCTGCATATAACGCGGGTCCCGGGAATGTAGATAAGTATAATGGTATACCTCCTTTCAAGGAAACAAACGCATATGTAAAAAAAGTAACGGATACGTTCTATGCCTGATTGTTTGTACAACATGAAAAGTCAGTGAAACAAGAGCCCTGCTGAAGTACAGCAGGGCTCTTGTCTTACATGTTATTAAGGTAGAATCCCACGGGTCGCACTTCGATTTTTCAGGATAACCGACACCAATCTGGCAACACTAACTTTACGGATTCGTGCGGTATCAAGGCTATTTGTTTGAGATATACATGAATGCTTGCTAGAATAAACTTACATTCTAAGTAAAAAGGAGTCCTTCTTATGGTCGAGAAACCGAAAATGCCTTATAACTTAATCGGCGAAAAGAAACTCTCCATGCTCGTTGATGCATTTTATAATAGAGTGTCTAAACACCCTTTGTTGGCACCTATTTTTCCGGAAGATTTAACAGAGACGGCCCGCAAACAAAAGCAATTCCTTACTCAATATTTAGGCGGCCCCTCTCTTTATACCGAAGAACACGGCCATCCTATGCTGCGAGCCAGGCACCTTCCTTTCCCGATCACTGAAGAAAGAGCGAAAGCGTGGCTGAGCTGTATGCATGAGGCAATGGATGATGTGGAGCTTGATGGCCAGGTGAGAGAAGACTTTTATCACAGACTTGTTCTGACCGCACATCATATGGTAAATACGGAGACACCGGAGAGAGCCAACATTGACTAGTTTAAATAACTCAAATCCGCTTAAATCGTGTGGAGCTGACAAGAAACCACTGGAAATATATATGTTTGTAGATCCTTTATGTCCAGAATGCTGGGCACTAGAGCCTATATTAAAAAAGCTCAGGATTGAGTATGGGCAGTATTTTCGCATCCGTTACATTCTTAGCGGCCAGCTTTCTTCGTTGAATATTGCGACAAAACGAAAACAAGAAGATCTGGCACAGCAGTGGGAGAAAACTGCCAGCCGTTCAGGTATGTCCTGTGATGGAAGTTTATGGATCGATAATCCCATTGATTCACCTTATATAGCCTCTTTTGCCATTAAGGCCGCAGAGCTTCAAGGAAAGCATTCGGGTATACGATTTTTACGCTTCTTACAGGAGCGGCTTTTCCTTCAAAAGCAGGATATATCAAATTTTGATGTACTCAAGGATTGCGCTAAGGAAGCGAAACTTGACCTTAATGAGTTTATGAGTGATATTCACTCCTACTCAGCATCAAAAGCATTTCAATGTGATATAAAAATCACAACGGAAATGGAAGTCGATGAGATCCCGACCCTGGTCTTTTTTAATGAAAATATCGAAGATGAAGGGTTAAAGGTCACTGGTTTGTATTCTTACGAAGTATACGTCCATATCATCGAAGAGATGCTGACAACAAAACCCGAGAAAAAACCATTGCCCACACTTGAAGACTTCATGAAATATTACCGTCTGGTGGCATCAAAAGAAATTGCAGTAGTATATGACTTGTCAATTGAAGAGGTTGAAAGACAAATGAAGAAATGGACCCTGCAGCAGAAAGTGAAAAAGATTCCTGCAAAGCATGGAACGTTTTGGAGATATATTGCTGATTAGCTATTGTAAAATAATAAAAATCCCTATAAACAAGAAAAGCCGATGTTGTTTCCAACATCGGTTTTTCAATACGAACAAAGGGGATGGGAGAAATTTTTCACGGTCAAACAAAGGGGTATATGTTTGCTTGTGATCAACTTCACACTGATAATATATCATGTTTGAACTTGTATTGGCAAGTTGTTTGTATGGTATTTCACAATATTGTCAAAATCCATGTATGAACCTCTTCGGCTTGTCATATAGTGTATAAACCGTCCGCGGAGGGATCGATCATGAGAATAAGCGTAAAATTCTTGATTTTGGTTCTGCTGATCATCATCAGCTTTCTGATTCATATTCTGGGGTTAATGAATCTCATACCGCTGTTGATCACAGCCCCTATCTTATTTCTATCACTGCTGATTTTTATTTATTCGTTCGGTAACAGGAAGAAGTTCAAAGGGTTTAAATCATAAAGACAGGGAGGAGCTGTTACTATCCACTCCTCCCTGTCTCTATGTTTTATTGAAGCTTCTCCAATAATTCTTCCATTTCATTCAGTTTTTCTTCAAAGACTTTGCATGCTTCCTCCACTGGTTTGGAGGTAGTCATGTCGACGCCTGCTTTTTTCAATACTTCGATCGGGTAATCTGAGCTTCCTGCCTTAAGGAATTCGATATAACGTTCAACAGCAGGTTCTCCCTCTTGAAGGATTTGTTTGCTCAGCGCTGTTGCCGCTGAGAAGCCTGTAGCATATTGATATACATAGTAATTGTAATAGAAGTGAGGGATACGCGCCCACTCCAGCCCAATTTCCTTATCGATTGAAATATCATCACCAAAGTATTTCTTATTAAGAGCATAATACTCTTTCGTGAGAAAATCAGAAGTCAACGCTTCTCCTTCTTGCGCTTTCTTATGAATTAAATGTTCAAATTCAGCAAACATCGTTTGGCGGAACACCGTGCCCCTGAAACCTTCCAAGTAATGATTTAAAAGATAAAGCCGTTTCTTTTCATCATCAATCGTGTTCAATAGATAATCATTCAGTAATGCTTCATTGCACGTAGAAGCGACTTCTGCAACAAAAATTGAATAATGGCCATACGTATAAGGCTGTGCTGACCTTGTGTAGTAACTATGCACACTATGACCGAACTCGTGTGCCAGTGTGAATAAATTATTCACATTGTCCTGCCAGTTCATGAGGATATACGGATTCGTACCATAAGCACCTGAGGAATAAGCCCCGCTTCTCTTACCTTTATTCTCCACTACATCCACCCAGCGGTTTTCAAAGCCATCCTTAAGAACGTCTGCGTAATTTTGCCCGAGCGGCTCAAGGCCCTTAAGAATCATATCTTTTGCTTCTTCATAGCCGATCTCCATCTTTACTTCCTTAACAAGCGGAGTATATAAATCATACATATGGACTTCATCAAGCTGCAGTACTTTCTTACGCAGCTTTACATAGCGCTGGAGCAGGTGAAGATTTTTATTCACCGTTTCCACCAGGTTGTCATAAACCTGCTCAGGAATGTTGTTATTCGATAAGGCTGCGTGACGGGCTGAATCATAGTTTCTTACATTCGCCACAAAATTATCTTTCTTCACCGCTCCGCTAAGGGTCGAAGCGAACGTATTTTCAAATTTCCCATAGGTTTCATATACTTTTTTAAACGCTTCTTCGCGCACCCGTCTGTCACTGCTTTCCAGGAAACGAATGAACCGTCCGTGCGTAATATCCACTTCTTCCCCGTTCTCATCTTTGATACTTGGAAATTCGAGGTCTGCATTATTCAGCATCCCAAAGGTATTGCTCGCCGCGCTGAATACCTCTGAAGCTTGTGCCATCAGAGCCTCTTCTTCCGCTGATAATACGTGCGGACGCTGAAGGTTGATTTCTTCTAATGCATGCTTATATTTCTTTAATTCTTCTTTTTCTTCAAGAAACTGCTGTAGTTTTCCTTCATCGATTGAAAGAATTTCAGGTACCAGATAAGCAAATTTGCTTCCCAGCTGAGTATATAAGCTTTTTGCGCGGTCATCCAGCCCCTGATAGTGTGAATTTGTTGTATCCTGGTCGTAGCGCATATGAGAGTATGTATAGACCTTTCCCATCCTTTCCATGATCTCATCTTGAAAACTTAGTGCTTTATAGAGCTGTTCAGCACTTTGACTTAATGTTCCTTTGAATTCTTCTGCTTTATCTGTCAACCCTTTGATTTCTTTATATTCTTTCTCCCAAGCCTCATCACTTTCAAAAATATCTTCAAGTCGCCATGTTAAAGTTTCTTCCACTTTATCTCTTGCTGGCAGACTTTTGGTTACTGTGTCGTTTGACATATACATCCTCCATTCTGAATCTACAGACTATTCCTTATAGTTACATTCTCTCTTATCCTGGATATTCCTGCAAGAAAACAAGCTTTAATAGTCCTTTTTTAATATATGCTTCCACTTAGGAAAAAAATCACGTTCGTGCTGTTGGAATTCATTGAAGCTTTTGGGACAATTCCACGCGTATGATAACCTATACCTTTTTCCCTCCCCATTTTGGATGACTTCGATTTTTTCCAGTATCTTAAGATAGTCGTCAATTAATTTAATCGTGCCAGGGCCGGATGAAAGCGGGAAAGCCCTCAGTTCAATATTTCCCTTTGAATGGCGCCGGATGAAGGCTCTATGAATCATCTCACTTGTAAAATAAGGATGCTTTTTGAACACATCCTTCCACAGATAATATTGCCACTCCACAGGATGTGTTTTGCATAAATTCATATGCGGGATGACAGGCAAGCCGATATACAGGGGTAAATAAAGAAACGTATCACCTTCTTCATATACATCAGCCAGGAATCTGTCAGGGCGGGATGAGGTGAAGTTTATTTTGTTTTGCATCCATTTTGTTCTGTATTGAAACCAGCTTCCTAATAGACGGTAAGTAGTATCTTCAGCAGGGAGTATTGAAATGGGCAGGGTGAAACGTTGAATTGGTATGGTGAACGGCTTTGTAAAGAAAAACGTATTTTTCGTAATTGGAGTCAGGTGAGGGAAAATCGTAAATGATTTCTTTTCTGGATCGAAATGCAGAAGAAAATAGTGAAGGTCTTGAGAAAAGCGAATGAAACCCTGTTGGAAACTTGTTAATTTCAGAAGAATACTCGAAGCTGATACTGGCTGGGTTAAGATCCAAAGGGGATGTATATTCTCTCTCCTATACCCTTCAGTCCTATCCTTCAATTCTGACAGCGGGATGGTTGAACATTGGATTTCGATGGCAACAAGTTCCTCTTTTACGGAGATGAGCAGGTCGGGGATCTGATGCAGCTCTTTTACATAATACTCAAGCTTCACTTCTTCAAAAAGCTGCGATAGCCTTTCATATAATAGAATCTTGGCTAACACATGATTGGCTGTTTCTTTCTTTGATTCATACAAACAAGGGAGTTTTGAAATATGGGCGAAATGCGGAATCTTAATGTTCCCGACTCGAAGGACTAATGGGGATGAGCAATAAGGGCAGAGAAACTGTGGTGAGCTTTTCCTTATTTTCAATAATTCTTCCTTTGTATGATGGATGGTGGTAAAAGGCAATTGATCTTTTAAAGCTGTTAACATGGAACACCTCCTCCAATTAATCATTCGACAAAAATTTAAAAATTCCTGCATAAAAATGCCCAAAGGAAAAACTAATCCTTTGGGCGTTTACGACTTATAATCAACGGACCATTACGACTATAATAACGGGGACATCAAGCGGGAAGTCGATTCCAAGATCCGGTATCCCATATGCCGCTTTTGAAACTCTTCGTGTGAAAGCTCGAAGGAATCCTCCAAATCATTCAAATACTCTTCCACAAGCGATTTTGTGCTGTTTGTTTTATATAGGAAAGCATTCACTTCAAAGTTCAGGTGAAAGCTTCTCATATCCATATTGGACGTCCCTATAGAAGCCAATTCATTGTCCACGATGACAATCTTACTGTGCATGAACCCTTTTTGATACTCGTATATCCTCACTCCCGCTTCCAATAGTTCCGGAAAATAAGAGCGGGAGGCATGAAAGACGATCCGTTTATCAGGTTTATGAGGTACAAGCAGCCGGACATCAATCCCGCTTAAAGCAGCAATCTTCAATGACGAGAAAATATCTTCGTCCGGGATGAAGTATGGCGATGCCACCCACACACTCTCCTGAGCGGAGGTGATCATGGAGAAGAACAAGTTTTTCAACACACTAAGTTCATTGTCTGGACCACCGGCAATCATCTGAACCCCGCCATCGTTGATTTCAATGACAGGCTCTGGACTTAAATACCCTGGCGTAAGAAAATCATCATTGGTCATATAATACCAATCCTGTAGAAAAATAAGCTGAAGAGTTCGGACCGCTTCACCTTTGACAAATAAATGAGTGTCCCTCCAAAATCCAAAAGCAGGATTCTTCCCCAAGTATTCATCACCAATATTCAGCCCTCCTACAAAGCCGATGTTCCCATCAATCACAATGATTTTTCTGTGATTCCGGAAATTGAATTTATTATTGAGAAAAGGAATCTTAACAGGACCAAACGGGACAACCTCAATGCCTGCTTCTTTTAATTCTTTAATGTACTGATTTGATAATTGCCAAGCCCCCACTGCATCATAAAGAAAACGGACCTTTACTCCTTCTTTCGCTCGTACGATCAAAACATCTTTTATTTGATTTCCTATATCATCATGACGCACGATATAATACTCCATATGAATATGATGCTTTGCGGTTTTTAACCAGCGGAGTATCTCTCCGAACGTTTCCTGTCCATTCGACAATACCTTCGTTTCACTAGAAAAGGAAATCGCACTATTGCCGATCCGTTGAGCAAGCTGGACGTGTTTTTCCTGATACAACCCAAACATCTCTGGATTCATATCTTTAGGTCCCGGTTCGTACTTATTGTAGGTTTCCTTATCTAAAATGTATTTTTTCTTATACATTTTCTCTTTTCGATAGTTTCTTCCAAACAGCAAGTAAAAGATAAATCCGAGAAAAGGAAAAGCCCCAAGGACAACCAGCCAGGTAAGCGTTTGGGTAGGATGACGATTTTCAATAAATATTAAAAAACCTATGATGATGACAGAAAACGTAAAAACCAAGCTTACGTATTTCAACATTCCTTCTAGGTATTGATCTAAAAAGTAAAAATAACTGATTGCAATTACAGAGATAAACAAGAGCACTCTCACCGTATTCTTCATCCAATACACCATCCCATGAACTCAAGGTTAAACAATTTTTCTATTGTGTTTAATTGTGTTAAAGAGTATTTACAACCATGATTCCTATTCATTAATACTTCATACTTTGAAAAGAAAAGCCTTTAGTAATAAAAAAATACCGATTTCAGGATGAAACCGGTATTCGAACTTATGAAAAGTATGCACTTAGTGTTTCAAATACGTTTTGATCGACAACAATTTTCCCGTACTCTTCCAGACGATGAACGGTCATTCTAGATTCATCAGCGTATTCAAGCAGGATGCTTAACATATTGTCAATCTCTTCTTCTGAGAAGTGCTCCTCTGAAAACTTAATGTAAAGAAAATATTTATCTTCAAACGCGAGCAGCTTCGTGGTCAGATGTTCAACCGGCAAATCCCTGAGTCGCTGAGATAAGGAGATCGCGTCTTCGAAGTCGCTGAACTTTAAAGTGAAATCAAGCGCAACTTCAGTATCTTCCTCTTGATCCTGTTTGATTTGAAAATGTTGATCAAGCAGCTCTTCAATACGTTCATCGACAGGAAGCTCTTTTAATTTATCTTCAGGGATCGGTAATTCAAATCGTTGACCATCTTTTGAAACCTGTGCTCTTGTAACAAGTACTTCAAGTCCTTTGTCCAATGCCTGAACTTGTATCCATAGGGGACCTTCAATTCCAAAATCTTCTTCCTGATGAACTTCATCCATCATTTCCCAGAAGAGTTCTTCACTTCGCTCACGATTATACCAAATTTCTTCGCGATCAAAGCCTCTATCCTCTATATCCCCATAAGAAATATAGAATTTCACAGTATTTTCGTTAATACGTTCGATTTCCATTTAACACCTCTCCCTTCTTGTATAAAATTAGTGAAGGGACTACACCCTCTGAGCTGCATAAGCCCGACTGTCTGAGCAGGTGTGTCAGACTTGTTGGTGAAGACAGAAGATACATTTTAGTTAGTTTGTACCTTGTACTTCTATTTTATGTTATCAGCACGGAAAATGGAATAAAATTAACACCCATTTTTCACTTAAGCAGATTGGACTATATTATGTGTTTTTGACATTTTAGCTAATATTTGCAGAAAATTCAAGTGATAATACTTAGTTGGAAAGTTAAACACCGCTGTTGATTTCCGTGCACTATCGTCATATCACAATGAATGAGATTTCGGTATATATTGAAAAATAAAGAGACTAACCCGCAAGGAAACAAAACGTCCTTTAAGGGTTAGCCCCTTTTAATTGTATATTCCCGGCAAAGTGATAAAATGCAGGAAATGTGAATGATTATTAATTAACCATCCTTTGAGCTTCAAGAAGTTGGAATGTACGGACCTTTCTAGGAAGGAAACGTCTGATTTCATCTTCATTGTATCCAACCTGCAAACGCTTTTCATCCAGGATGATCGGACGTCTAAGTAATCCAGGATTTTTTTGGATAAGCTCAAATAATTCTTGAAGCGGTAATGTTTCTAAATCGACATTAAGCTTCTGAAAAGTCTTTGAACGGGTAGAAATAATTTCATCCGTCCCATCCTCCGTCATGCGAAGGATTTCTTTGATTTCATCAATGCTTAAAGGTTCAGAAAAAACGTTGCGCTCTGTATATGGAATCTCATGCTCTTCTAACCAAGCTTTTGCCTTCCGACAAGATGTACAACTAGGTGAAGTGAATAATGTAACCACGTCATTCACACTCCCTTAAATATTTTATAGTAGTGAATAGTATATAGAGTATTTTATATTTAAACAAAGTGCGTTATTTAAAATAAGTTTAAATAAGAAATCTCTATTATGTATTATACATGAATTCCGAGAAGTTGAATATACTTTTAATGAATTTGTCAAACTTATTACACATTAGTTTAACATAAGCTATATATTCTATTTATATTTCCATATCTACCCGCTTTACTACGGGTATAAACATTATTTTAGCGAATCAATATTTTCATTTAGAAAACCTTATTGCGAATCACAATAAGGTTTTGTCTGTGTTTTTTATGATAATAAGGGTGCTCTTCATCACCGCTGTCATTTCCGTGGAGGACTAAGTTTTCCGCTGGCGGCCGGTTACCCTCCTCGTCGCTGCACTTCTGCGGGCAGGAAAAGCCCCGTTGCTAGACAAGTCTCACCTGTTCCGCTTTTCACGCAGGAGTCTTCGTCCTCCACTCCAATCAACAGCTAGAACAATTTGAACGAATACGTTTTAGTATCATAAATCTTTCAATACATCTTCTTCCCGTTCTTCATCAAGTTTCAGGACTTCTTCTACTGGTTGATAAGATGCACCGTAAAACTTCTCATCTTTGTAAGTGTGGATCAATTCGTACGTTTTTTTCATGGAATCAAATATTAGATCTTCAGATTCTTCATTGGGTGCCCAATACAGAATTTCCATCTCGTTGATTTCATTGGTCGCCAATGACCTTCTGGCATAACCGATGCTTACCGCATGTTCGAATCCTTCACGCTTGTAGAATTTCAAACGCTTTTCTGTGTCGGTATCTTCATAGTCTACAGGCTCTACTTCTAATATGATTGGTTTATTCTTTTTCTTCAGCTTCTCAAGAAGCTTGTGACCTAGACCCTGTCCGCGTGCATCCTTTGAAACGAATAGATAATCAATAAATATGAAGTCATCCAGTTCCGCGTACATTAATACGTGATATTGTCCTTCATCTTTATGATAAATATCACTTCGTTCCTTAAGTAAAGTTTCAAGGTGTTCTTTCGATTTCATTTCCTCTACAGGGAAATATTGATTCAGCTTTTCATACCAGTGCATGGATCTACTCCTTAAAATGAATTTTTTCTGACTAACGGGATAAAACTATTTTTCTCAAAATTGATTGGTTTATGTTCGTTGTTAGTCTTTTCAGTGGAATTAATTTAAATACGGTTAGGCAGGCATTGCTCCCTGCTCAGGGGGGTATGTGGTTGGAAGCGGTTAATGTTACCAATTTAATCATAACAATATGAGGTGATTTGTCAAATGATATCACTGCCTCCACGGTACTAAAAAAATGATCTGAAGTGGTCAAACCATATTAAAATTGGTTGGGACAACTAAAAACCACCTCATAAAGACGAACAATTTATGTGTATCCTCTTAATACCGCTAATGATTTCCGTGCAAGACTTCGCTTTCCGCGGGTAGCCCGTGAGCCTCCTCGGCTTCGCCTGCGGGGTCTCACATAAGCTACTCTTCCCGCAGGAGTCTTCGTCTTGCACTCCAATCAACCGCTGGATAGCACTAAATCTAAATGTCTACTTGATCAAATTAAAAACCCGAACTAATTTGAGTAATATTACACAAATTAGTTCGGGTTTTACTTAGTCTAAATCACTTTTGTCCCAGCATTTTTTACTATTAAGGAGTATAATCTACACCTTCTGTATATGAGTTGCCTGCGTCCCATAATAGGAATTCCTTGATTCCTTGATCATTCAGGGCCTTGATTTGCGCTTCTATTTCGGCTTTGCCATAAACTTTGTAATTTCCCCCGCCTAACCAGGAAGCAGTGAAGTCCTGAAGCCATGGCCTTGAAATTGGAGGGTTTTTCAACTCAGCCAATTTTTTATTCTCCAATTTTGCATACTCAGTCACTAATTTATATGGCTCGAGATCCGGTTTCGCAATACCGAAGTATGGAGTCCAGTGACTTGGATAGATCATAGAGGAGATAACATCGACATGCTCAGAAATCTTTGAGAAGTTCTGGCCGATTCCAGGTGCCTCCGGAAGTGTGGCTGTATAACCGAAAATATCGACAGACACTTTGACACCATAAGGCTCTAATTGTTCGTGAGCATATTCTACAAAATCCGTCACAGCTTGCACACGTTTCTGAACATTGTCTTTACCTTCATCGGTATATTCGCCGGTACTGTATTCAAGTTCTTTATCTCTCTTTTCAAATCCTTCCGGGAATCGCACATAATCGAATTGGATTTCCTGGAATCCCATTTTTGCCGCTTCGATCGCAATTCCGACATTATAATCCCATACTTCTTTAAGGAAAGGATTCACGAATGATTCTCCCCGTCCGTTCTTCCACACCTTACCTCCATCTTTGTAGGAAAGTTCAGGTTTTTTATTTGCAAGGACAGTATCCTTAAATACAACAATCCGGGCTATCGGGTAAATTTGTTTTTCTTCCATTGTATCAAGCAGCGATTTAGGATCTTTGATATAAGGCTGCCCCACCTCGGCGTACGGTGAAGATGCTTCAGGTTCATATGTAACATATCCATGATCATCCTTGATATCGATTACCATCGCATTTAAGTCCGTTGAATCGATTAAATCCGTTAATTTACTGAATCTCTCCCCACCGGCTGAATGTCCGGTTACGTAAACTCCCCTGATGGCATCCGGATACTTGAACGAATAACCTGAATCATACACAAACCGCGGCGCAGAAGCAGGAAATTCCTTTTTGCTCAAGGATAGAGTTCTCTTTTCATGATTATTTTCAACTGGTTTTTCTCCAGATTCAGCACTCACTGACTGGATGGGCAATATGCACATTGTGATTAAACAGAAAGATGTCGCCAGCTTACTCCATTTCAACATTAACCTCTCCTCTTTTAATATAACTATCTACTAAAAATTGTAACACTTGTTACTATTTTAACAAGGAAATAACTTCTAAGAAAAGGGAATATACACCTAAAATGTCTGGATTTCCGAGGAAATCAACCTAATCGTACAAGCAATTATTTGTGTGAAAGGTTCAGATGAGTCTTTTTAATAAGATATGTCGTACAAATAAAAAAAGAAGATGTTTTATACCACGCTGTATGTGGAAGGTATAAAAAGAAAAAGCCCCTGAAATAAGGGGCTTCATCAAAGCATTATGCTTTATATTGCGCCTGGTATTGAGCAAATTCTTTTTCAGAGCAATAAACAAAGTGTCCAGGTGACACTTCACGCATTTCAAGCTGATCTTCTTCCGTATAATTATGAACGGCAGGATCATATTCTTTTCTTCTGCGTGTACGCTCATATTCAGGGTCTGGAAGAGGGATGGCAGAAAGCAATGACTGAGTATAAGGGTGAAGCGGGTTCTTATACAATGCATCACTCGGTGCCAGCTCTACTAATTTACCAAAATACATAACACCGATACGGTCGCTGATGTATTTAACCATGGAAAGATCATGAGCAATGAAAAGGTAAGTCAGCCCTTTTTCCTTTTGCAGCTGCTGCATCAAGTTTACCACCTGAGCCTGGATTGAAACGTCAAGGGCGGAAATAGGCTCATCTGCAATGATGAAATCAGGATCTACGGCAAGAGCACGTGCGATTCCGATACGCTGCCTTTGTCCTCCTGAGAATTCATGCGGATAGCGTCCGGCATGTTCCTTATTTAATCCAACTGTTTCAAGAAGTTCATGGACTTTTCTCAGGCGTTCTTCTTTTGAAGAAGCAAGGCCATGAATGTCGATGCCTTCTGCGATGATGTCAGCAACCTTCATTCGTGGATTTAAAGATGCATATGGATCCTGGAAGATCATCTGCATTTTACGATTGAATTTCTTTAATTGGGAACGGCTTTTCTTACCATGTACATCATCGCCATTGAATAATACTTGACCGTCAGTCGCGTCATACAACCTGATGATTGTACGGCCTGTAGTCGATTTCCCACAGCCGGACTCCCCAACCAGTCCAAGCGTTTCGCCTTTATAAATATCAAAAGATATATCATCAACCGCTTTGACCATATTAGGTTTACCAGGATTGAAATATTGTTTAAGATTTTTGATTTCAAGTAATTTCTCAGCCATTATGAACGAACCTCCTCAACAAGTACCGGCTCAGTGTAGTTGGACGGCATTTTTCGATGTCTTAGTTTAACTGCTTCAGGAGGCTCTACCTGTGGAGCACTTGGATGCATTAACCATGATTTCACGAAATGAGTATCAGAGACCTTATAATACGGGGGCTCTTGTTCAAAATCGATCTTCATTGCGTATTCACTCCGTAATGCGAATGCGTCTCCCTTAGGAGGGTTCAAAAGATCTGGAGGCGTTCCAGGTATAGCCACCAATTCCTGCTCCCCTTCTGTTTCAGTTGTAGGCATAGAACCGATCAATCCCCATGTGTACGGATGGCGCGGATCATAGAAAATTTCATCCACCGTTCCCGACTCGACGATCTGACCGCCATACATGACGGCAACACGATCAGCAACGTTTGCTACAACCCCAAGATCATGGGTGATGAAGATGATCGACGTTTCGATCTTTGTCTGTAAATCTTTCATCAATTCAAGAATCTGTGCTTGAATAGTAACATCAAGTGCCGTTGTCGGTTCATCAGCAATCAGGATTTTCGGGTTGCAGGCTAATGCGATGGCGATGACGACACGCTGGCGCTGACCACCTGAGAATTGATGCGGATACTGCTTAAAGCGCGTCTCAGGACTAGGTAGTCCCACTAGCTTCAATAGCTCGATAGCGCGTTTTCTTGCATCATTCTTACTCATATTTTGGTGTTTCACAAGCGGTTCCATGATCTGTTTACCTATTGTCATCGTCGGGTTTAAGGAAGTCATGGGATCTTGGAAAATCATCGACATATCTTTCCCGCGAATTTTTTCCATTTGTTTTTCAGGAAGCTTGGCAAGATCCTTCCCTTCAAACAAGATGCTTCCATCTTTAATGAAACCAGGAGGATTCGGGATCAGCCGCATAAGCGCCTTAGTCGTAACTGATTTACCAGAACCTGATTCCCCTACTATTGCAAGTGTTTCACCTTTATCTAAATGAAAATCTACACCGCGGACTGCTTTGACTTCCCCTCCATGCGTATTGAAGGAGACGTGTAAATTATTCACTTCCAGTATTCTTTTTGACATGTTATTCTATCTCCCTTCCATTACTTACGCATTTTCGGATCTAATGCATCGCGAAGTCCGTCAGCCATCAGGTTAAAACTTAAGATAATTAGTGAGATAACCACAGATGGAACAAACATCATATATGGAAACGATTGAATAGATCTGTAACCATCATTTACAAGAGACCCCAGGGAAGCTCTTGGCGGTGCGATACCCAATCCGATAAAGCTTAAGAATGCTTCAGTATATATTGCCGCAGGTACTGTAAACATCGTTGTAATGATGACAGGACCCATTACGTTAGGCAGTAGGTGTTTAAAGATCAAGCGGTTGCTGCTTGCACCTAATGTACGTGATGCAAGTACGAACTCCTGATTCTTTAATTGGAGGACCTGACCACGCACGATCCTGGCCATCCCGGTCCATCCGGTTATAACCATCGCCATGGTGATCGAGAATATCCCGGGCTCAAAGATCAGGATAAAGAGAATGACGACAATCAAGTTTGGAATTCCTACAAGAATCTCAATGATACGCTGCATGACATCATCGACTTTCCCGCCATAATAAGCGGAAATACCACCGTATGAAATTCCGATGATGAAGTCAATGATAGCTGCTAAAATACCGATGTAAAGGGAAATTCTTGTCCCGCTCCATGTTCTCGTCCAAAGGTCGCGTCCCAAGTCGTCGGTACCGAACCAGTAATTTACTTCAACTTGTCTTGATTCGTAAATATCAAAGCCATCTGCATCTTTACCATCAAACGGAAGCCAGCTGATCCCTGAAAGCGCTTCAATTTTAGGAGGCAGCTTTGCATGGCGAATATTTTGATCACTAAAACTATGTTCATTCATACCCGGGCCGAAAATGGCAAAGAAGATAATGATCGCCGTGATGATAATCCCGACAATAGCACCTTTACTTTTACGAAGCCTGATCCAGGCATCCTGCCAGAAATTCAGGCTGGGTCTTTCAATTCTTTCAGCTTCGTCTTCCCTAGCTTTTTGCTGCTGGAAGAGATCTGGACTCAGTTGGTCTAGTTTTCTTTTGTTTGTTTCCATTATTTCTTCCCTCCAGCCAAACGAATACGTGGGTCAATGATACCGTAAAGGATATCGACCAGGAAAATTACCGCAATGAATAATACACTAAAGAATAATGTGATACCCATAATGACTGTATAGTCATTCATATTGATAGAAAGTACGAACTGCTCACCGAGTCCCGGAACGGCAAAGATACGTTCTACTACGAGTGAACCAGTCATGACGGCTACAGTCATAGGCCCTAAAATCGTTACAATCGGGATCATAGCGTTACGGACCGCATGCTTTACAACTGTCCCAACCTTTGAAATCCCTTTTGCTTTTGCCAGTAAAATATAATCAGAGCTTAAAATCTCAAGCATCTCTGTACGCATGAAACGTGCAATCGTTGCCACAACGCCCACCGTCAGTGCCAATGTCGGCAAGATTGTGTGTTTGTATTCTCCCCATAAGGCAACAGGAAGCCACTCAAGTTTTACCCCGACGTAATATTGAAGTAAAGCTGCGAAAACGAAAGATGGAATGGATATCCCTAAAACTGCGAGAATGGTAGAACCATAATCCAGCCAGGTGTTATGCCTGATAGCTGCAATGATTCCTACTAATATACCTAAAAACGATCCTAATACCATAGCTTGGAATCCAAGAAGTGCGGAAGGTCCAATACGATCTCCAATGATTTGTGTAACCGGGCGGTTATCGTATTGGAATGATAAACCTAAATCACCTTGAGCAAGTCCAGTCATATAGTTCACATACTGAACCGGCAGAGGATCATTCAGGCCGTATTTATCCAAAATGATTTGTTGTTGTTCCGGAGACAGCCTTTCTTGATTTTGTAGTGGAGATCCAGGCAGGAGCTTCATCAGAAAGAAAGTAGCGGTAGCAATGATAAGCAAAGTGATGATCATATAAACGAGTCGTTGAATTGTATATCTGACCATTCTTTAGCCCCCCTTTTTTGTCTATTTTTTTATTACATAGATAATTATATAGATATTCGACAAATTTTCAATCTATTTTTAATCTTTTGATTTTTTTCGACAATCAGTGGAAAAGGAGAGCGTATGCCAATGCATACACTCTCCCTTTTTAAGGTTTGTCATTGAGCTATGAATTACTCAACAGAAGCCCACTTGTAAGAATTATCTGCACCAAATGAATGGCGAAGGATACCTTTAACATATGGACGCTCTAGGTAAGAACTACCTCTTTGATACATTGGGCTGATTGCTTGATCTTCGAAAAGAATCTTCTCTGCGTCGATCATTGCTTGCCAACGTGCTTCTAAATCATCAGCTAGTTCACCTTTAGCTTGCTCAACTAACTTGTCATACTCAGGATTAGAGTAAGCCATTTGGTTATGAGCTCCATCCGTAACGAACATGTCGATGAATGTCATCGGATCTGGATAGTCAGGACCCCAACCAGCGAATGCGAAGTCATAGTCACCTTTAGATTCTAACTCAAGCTTTTGCTTGAATGGTTGTGCTTTGATTGAAACAGTTAAACCTTCAAGGTTTGTTTCTAATTGTTCTTTAATGAATTCTCCGACTTTCTTAGAGCTTTCAGAGTCATAGTTTAATAGTTCGATTTCGAACGTATCTTTACCTAGCTCTTCTTTTGCCTTAGCCCAGTGTTCTTTTGCTTTTTCCACATCGTAACCACCGAAATCGCCAACAGTTTCACGGTATTCAGCTCCGTCTGGACCTGAAACGAAATCTTTTGGTACTAGGTAGTAAGCAGGCATTGAACCATTGTTCATAAGAACGTCAACCATACCTTGCTTGTCATAAGCAGCATCGATTGCTTTACGAGCGTTTACGTTAGCCATTAATTCGTTCTTTTGGTTCAAACGAAGGAAGTATACAGCAGTATCCGCTAGAGTTTTGAAGTTTGGATCATCTTTGTACTTGTCAACGAATTCAGCAGAAAGACCAGTTACATCTGCTTTTTCAGTTTCATAAAGGTTAACTGCAGTTGCAGTATCTTTAACGATATTGAAGTTAACTTCTTTCAACTTGACAGTTTCTGCATCCCAGTAACCATCGTTTTTAGTTAATTTAAAGCTTTGCTCGTGCTTCCACTCAGAAAGTGTGAATGGACCGTTATATAATGCTTTGTCAGCTTCAAGACCATATTGATCGCCTTGTTCTTCAACAAATTTTTGGTTTTGAGGATAGAAAGTTGCGAAAGAAAGTAATGCTTTGAAGTATGGTACTTGGCCTTCAAGATTAACTTCTAACGTTTTCTCATCAATTGCTTTAACACCTAATTCTTCAACTGGAACTTCACCAGCGTTAACTTTTGCAGCGTTTTTGATATCGTACATGATGTACGCATACTCTGCACCAGTGTCAGGGTTTAAAGCTTTTTGCCAAGCGTAAACGAAGTCGTTAGCAGTAACGGGATCTCCGTTTGACCATTTAGCATCACGCAGTTTGAACGTGTAAGTAAGACCGTCTTCACTGATTTGTGGTTCTTCAGCAGCCATACCTAGTACTGCTTCGTCGTTCTCACCTAAACGGTAAAGACCTTCGAATACGTTGTTCATTACGTTGAATGAAACAGAGTCAGTAGCTAGTGTAGAGTCCATTGATGGGATCTCAGAACTCTCGATCAAGTTAAGTACTTGCTCTTTACCTTCAGCAGGCTTGTCGCCGCCTTTGTCACCTGATTCTCCGCCTTCAGCACCTTCGTTGCCGCCACAAGCAGCTAAGAATGTACTTAGAGCCAGAAGAAGAACCAGCAAGAATGAAAACTTTTTCTTCATCTTGAAATTGACCTCCTCGTAAATCTCATATTTATTTATCTTCTAATTTTCAGAAGATTTGTTACTTATTATACATGATAGAGATATTTTTGCAATATTAATTTAACAGTTTTTTTGCAAAATTATCAGATTAATAGGTCATATGATAGTAAAACGTTGATATATAAGGATTTTTACATTAAGTTTTAGGGTGTTTGTCCTATTACAATTGTTACAATAATCCGTTTTCATTTATTTTCCTCCATCATCAATACCTGTTGATATTAACTAGATTGAAAGTTGTTTCTATTATAATTATAAATTTTGTTGCTTTTTTTATAATATATATACAATTTGTCTCTTTTTCTTAAATAGAGCAGGAATTCCACCAGCCCTCAAAGTGTGTACTGGCTGCAGATGATTGTGTTTTTGAGCCGCACAGGTATCAGGTATTGTATATATATGAAATGCAATTGAAATTCATCGTCCGCTTCATGTATACTTTTATAAAAAAAGGTATAAAGGAGTATTATGAAGCGTATGTTAACTATTTATTTGATTGCAGGCTTGATCCTGATCATCTCACTGGTGTTTTCACTTGTTCAGGGTGATCCGGTCATTCTTTCCATTCTTAACAGCTTATTTATTACAGGGATGATTTATTTAATAATCGGGGCTTTCTTGTATATCTTTCAAAAAGGATTCTTTAACGGGATTGTATATGCTTTAAAGAGATTTCGAAAAAGTACCGTCCAGGGGAAGTTCCTTTCCCAGTTTGATGATATCGATTCGACGCAGGAAGCCCACAAAGAATTTACTGTAGTCCGTTCATATAAGATTACCCGCTCCCTTCTTATAATAGGAAGTTCCCTCCTCGTCATATCTTTGGGTCTCTCCTATCTCCTATACACTTGAATTAAAACTGTTAATTCACTATAATAGGGATACTAATATCATGGCGTAGATGAAGAGTAGTAACTAAAAAGTGATTTCAAGAGAGCTTGTGGCAGCTGTAAACAAGTAATCATTTTTTAGCGAATGGACTTCTGAGCCTTATTTGTGAAATGTCAGTAGCGAATAACGGATTTACCTCACGTTAAAGAGGTTCCATGCTGGCGGCATGGACTAAGCTGACCCCTATTCATGGGTACTTAGGGTGGCACCGCGGATACAATCCCATTCGTCCCTATATTATAAGGATGAGTGGGTTTTTATTTTGTGTAAATTTAGGAGGAAAAGTAATGAAGACCATATTTAGCGGAATACAGCCAAGCGGTACAATTACTCTTGGTAATTATATCGGGGCAATGAAGCAGTTTACAGAATTGCAAAATGATTACCACTGTTACTTCTGTGTTGTTGATCAGCATGCAATTACAGTACAACAGGATAAAATGGAGCTTCGCAAAAACATCAAAAGCCTTGCAGCGCTTTATATCGCCTGCGGAATCGATCCGGAAAAATCCACTTTATTCATACAGTCTGAAGTACCTGCCCATGCACAGGCTGGATGGATCCTTCAGTGTGTAACGTATATCGGCGAGCTTGAGCGAATGACACAATTCAAGGATAAATCCCATGGTAAGGAAGCTGTCTCTGCCGGACTCTTGACTTACCCGCCATTAATGGCAGCCGATATCCTGCTGTATGGTACTGATTTAGTACCTGTAGGCGAAGATCAAAAACAGCATCTGGAATTGACCCGTAATCTGGCAGAGCGCTTTAACAATAAATACAATGATATCTTCACTGTTCCTGAAGTCCGGATCCCTAAAGTCGGCGCACGCGTCATGTCGCTGCAGGACCCGTTAAAGAAAATGAGTAAATCCGATTCCAATCAAAAAGCATTCATTACTTTACTTGATGATCCAAAACAAATCGAGAAGAAAATCAAGAGCGCGGTCACGGATTCAGACGGCGTGGTGAAATACGATAGGGAAAACAAACCCGGTGTTTCGAATTTGTTATCGATTTACTCCATCCTCGAGGGCACTACAATAGAAGAGCTCGAACATAAATATGATGGAAAAGGGTATGGGGAGTTCAAAGGTGACCTGGCTCAAGTAGTAATCAATGCCATCAAACCGATTCAGGACCGCTATTATGAATTGATCGACTCCGATGAATTGGATGGTATTCTCGACAGGGGAGCTGAAAAAGCCAATCGTGCTGCGGGCAAGATGCTAAAGAAAATGGAAAAGGCCATGGGACTGGGCCGTAAAGAAAGAAAAAGAAAATGACAAATGAAGTGCTGGAGCCAATTAAGGCTTCAGCATTTTTTCTGCACAAAAAAACCCCAAGTCTACAGTAGACTTGGGGATTCTGGCTCAATTCACTTTAGGACGATTCTCAACTTCCCACAGCTTTTCAAAGAATGGCTGCCCCTTAATCAGGTTCTCACACAGGGTGAGATGCTTTTCTGACCATCCATATTTCGTTTCTTCATACAGCATATTCCATACGTCTTCAAAATCCATATCCTGAATGACCCTATATTGTTCAGGTGCCCATTCTGTATACCAGTAGCGGATTTCAGCCGTGTTTTTCGAACCGTGCAGTTGATCAAGAGCCATGAACAGCAGTTGTTTAAGCTGCCTTTCCTTCCTTGTCAAACCATTCATCATATGTGGACTCGGTGAAAGAATATGATAGGCGTTCTCAGGTTTTTGGCCATGTTCCAGAGAGTACCGAGTCGCTTCGTGACCTTCCACCATTTCATAAACCAGCTGTTCCTGTCTTGGTATAAGTCTGCTCTTTCGGATTGGAACGGTATATCCGATTGTATCGACCGCCATTATCCCTGTCCCATCCGTGACGATAAAGCAGTAATCAAGCTGAATCCGCTCATGGTTTTTTCTTAAATAAGCTTTTTGATATACATCATTCAGCAGTTGTTGAGGTAATTCTGATAAATCATTCTCGATGTAGTGAAAAAGTGCAGTATCCACTTTAATTAAAGGGACTTGATCTAACAACTCAATGACATCCTCTTTTCTCCATTCGTGAAAATGACACACATTGTAGCCATTTTCTTCGCCTTCGAACCAATTTACCCATACATCATGAAGATATAACATGATTGACCCCTCGCTTTGCTACAATCTTATTTGTCAATCAGTATAGGCAGAAAAGAGTAAAAATATTCCTGAACCTGCACCTTTTATAGATAGTTGTTGTTTTTCCTGCGAGGTAAGTAGATCGTCAAGGTAATGATGAGAATACCGACCAGGAAAAGATAACACTCCACCCGTGTACATATAAATAGTAAGTATTCAGTCATGGTCATTCCTGTTGTAAGGAGGTTCAGATAGATGATCATGCTTACCCCGCCGGAAACAGCCAGTCCAAAACCAATAAACATTACGAACATACGAAACACCATGCCTTCCGCCTCTACCCTCTTTTTGCTTGTCCTTTTATACTATAGTTTATGTGCAGCGGAAGGATATATGACGAAAACGGGTATTTACCTATTGCAATTCAATGGAGGTCGGGACCTTTTTTTCAGGTAAAAAAAAGGCAGATGGCTTCTCTATGAACAGATTCGTCACTTCTTTCTTATTCTTCCGGGCTTTTTCCACCAGATAATAGCCTGCTGCATAACCAAGCATTCTAGGATAGCTTTTTTGACCAAGAAGTAAATGATCATGGAGCGGATTTACACGCGTAATGTTAAGGTTGGGTTTAATCCACTTTTCATAATAATGAGAAAGTTCTTTTTCTCTATAGGCTTTTGTCCATGCCGCCACATACTCTTGTCCGCAGTACTCTCGAACAGCATGTTCAGCCAGCCCTTCAAATATGATCGAATCTAATAACGTGTAGTCTTCATCTTTCTTGTTCAATCTGTCCATCCTCACACAATGGTGATACTCATGAACAAATAACGCTTCATATTCTTTTATATCTTCCTGTTCCTTCAAAAATAAATAAATTTCATCTTTGAAGCACACCCCTGACTTCTTCATGGAAGATTGAAAAAGCCCTCTTTTCTCCTGCACTGGCAGTAGATAAACAGGAACATTGGGTCCATCCCATCTTTTCCTGTACAGCTTTTCAATCTTCATATATAAATCCCAAAGTTTGTTTTCCTTCATCGACTCATAGATCTTTTTAGCAGCCATTGCCGGACGGTACATCCCATGTTTCATGAGGTAATGATACAGGGATTCCACATCGTCAGATCTTCCTTGTTTTGTTTTCTTCAGAATCGCCAATGGATTATCAAGCGATTCGGCCAGCCATTCATCAGTCGGAGCGATTGTCACATTCATCCCTCTTTCTCTTTTTTTAATATATATGAAGAAAAAGAGAATTTAGTAACCGATGAATCCGTCCCTAAAATAATAAAAAGCGCACAGATATTGATCCGTGCGCTCCCCAAGTCCATTATTTTGTATATTTCTTGAACACCAGTGTGGCGTTGTGGCCGCCGAATCCAAGTGAGTTACTCATCGCCACATTCACTTCACGCTTTCTGGCTTCATTTGCTACATAATCAAGATCGCAATCCGGATCTTTTGTATCCAGGTTGATGGTCGGTGGAAGGACACTATCTTTCATTGCCAATACAGTAAAGATGGCCTCCACTCCTCCGGCAGCCCCCAGCAGGTGCCCGGTCATTGATTTAGTGGAACTCATGGCAAGCTTGTAAGCATGTTCGCCAAATACTTCTTTGACTGCCATCGTTTCGTATTTATCATTGTAAGGAGTACTCGTACCGTGTGCGTTGATATAATCAAGTTCCTCCGGACGAACACCTCCATCTTCAAGTGCCATTTTCATTGCTCTGGCGCCGCCTTCCCCGGCAGGTGCCGGTGCTGTTATATGGTAGGCATCTCCCGTGCTGCCGTATCCAACCACTTCGGCATAGATGGTTGCTCCGCGTTTTAAAGCATGTTCCAGTTCCTCCAATACCACAACTCCGGCTCCCTCCCCCATGACGAACCCATCTCGATTGGCATCGAATGGACGTGAAGCTTTCTCTGGATCAGTATTGGTTGAAAGTGCTGTGTTGGCACAGAAACCGGCAACGGACATTTTTGTAATCGGTGCTTCCGCTCCGCCTGAAATCATGACATCGGCATCTCCGCGCTGAATGACTTTAAACGCATCTCCGATTGAATTAGTACCCGTTGCACAAGCTGTAACGGTACATGAGTTAACGCCTTTGGCTCCCAGCATGATCGAAACTTGTCCGGTTGCCATATCAGGGATGATCATCGGCACGAAGAATGGACTTACGCGGCGGTAACCGCGTTTTTGGAAGGTTTCATATTGGTTCTCGAATGTCTCCATTCCACCAATTCCGGAACCGATCCACACCCCTACCCGATGGGCGTTTTCATCCGTAATATCTAATTTCGAATCCTTGACGGCCATCACGGAAGCTGCAACTGCATAGTGAGTGAAGCGGTCCATTTTTCTTGCTTCTTTACGCTCTACGTATTCTTCTATATCAAAATCTTTTAACTCCGCCGCCACTTTTGCCGGGTAATCATCGGCGTTCAACCTGGTCAATGGGCCGATTCCGGTTTTTCCTTCCAAAATGCCGCTCCAGGTTATTTCTACATTATTCCCTAATGGTGTTACAGCTCCTAAGCCAGTAATGACAACTCGTTTATTGTTCATTGAATCCATCTCCTTTTAAGCAAAATTATAGAAGAGTTACAGTTTATTTACCCCAGCGCATGACGATCGCGCCCCACGTCAGGCCGCCGCCGAAACCTACCATGACTACGATATCATCTTCCTTGACCCTTCCCTCCTGCAGATCTTCTACCAGTGATACGGGAATGGAAGCTGCTGATGTATTGCCGTATTTATTAACCGTTTTCGACATCTTTTCAACCGGAAGTTCCAAACGCTGTCTGGCAGCTTCCATGATGCGGATGTTTGCCTGATGAGGGATAAGGAAGTCCACGTCCTCTTTTTTTAATCCGGCTTTTTCGATAACATTTACGCTGGATTCACCCATTTGGCGGACAGCAAACTTGAATACTTCCCTGCCGTTCATGACGATGTTTTCTTCTTGATACAAATGTTTGGCCCCAGAACCATCTGCTCCAAGTTCGAAGGCAAGAATACCTTTTCCTTCAGATACAGGCCCAAGAACCGCAGCACCTGCAGCGTCTCCAAATAATACAGCGGTATTTCGATCGTCCCAATCTGTAATCCTCGATAGCTTTTCAACTCCGACGATCAGAACGTTTTTATAAACCCCATTATCAATGAATTGTTTTGCCGTAATCATACCATACATGAACCCTGCACATGCTGCACTGATATCCATGGCTGCAGCTCTCTTGGCCCCCAGTCTATCCTGCAAAAGGCAGGCTACCGAAGGAAAAGGCTGATCCGGTGTTACAGTGGCAACGAGAATTAAATCAAGTTCCTCTGGAGTGATCTCCGCATCAGCGATTGCTTTCTTAGCTGCCTCATAAGCCATATCAGAAGTATCTATTCCTTCCCCGGCTACACGTCTTTCCTCAATACCTGTACGTGTACGAATCCACTCATCAGAAGTATCGACCATTTTTTCTAAATCTGCATTTGTCAAAACTTTCTCTGGAAGGTAACGCCCAATTCCGATTATTCCTGTATTCATACTGGCATCCCCTGCTTTCTTTAGTTTTCGTTCACCCTATACAATAAGTTTATTATCAATTATTATGACTTGGTACTAATTTTATCGAAAATCGGTTATTTGTGCAATGTTTTTATGATTTCCTTAAATCTACACATACGTCCATACTCGTACAATCCCTTTCTTCATAAATTATTACTGAGTGAAGGAGGTGGAATGATGGGAGAGCCGAATGAGATGCATCCACTGGATAAGTTAATGTATGGTGAACGCAGATCTGGAGGGGTCAACCGCGCCCCTAAAAAGGAGCGTAATTCTTTTTCAGATCCATTTTCACATCTTGATACCATTTTATTGACATTTGATAAACTTAAGCCTCTTTACCGGGAGGTGAATAGATGGCTGCGCTTTTGAATGAAGTTTATCAAATAGAGTCACTAATAATGATGTAGGAAGGATTAAAATTCATATTAGAGAGCATAAAAAAGACTGCCCAGCTAATGAGCAGTCTTCTTCTCTATTGTTCGTTATGTACGGCATCCCTTTTGCCTAATTCATATGCTTCCCCCATTACCTGGGTGAAAAGAGTCATAAAAGGCTGGAGCATTTCCGGGGATAGTTCGATGCCCGCTTCATCCAGCGTCTGTTTAGCTTGTGGTAAATACTTCATTGCGATCTGCATAAATTCCATCGATTTGTCTTGATTCATTACTTTGCTTCCTTCCCGTTTGGTAATTTTCCTGTTTCAATATAGGTTCTTACATGCTGATTCATAGTGGTTTGGAAATCTTCCGGGACCAAGGGGCTGAATTTCCCCATTGAAATAACACCGTCTTTAAAATCAAACTCCAGGACCCCCGATGATAACTCCCCTTTAGAATACTTATCAGCCACTACTTCATAGAGCTTATCCGCATGCTGGACGGTGCTTGTAAGGACCGTGGACTCTCCCAGATCCGACTGATCAGATACATACCCGATCGCAAACAAACCCCGTTCTTTAAGTTCTTCTATTACAGCTACATTATAGCCATCCCCGGCAGGATATACAACATCCGCATCTTTATTTGCAATTGTATTCAACCGATCCAAAGCTCTTGGTTTGTCATCCCAGTTCCTTGTGTATTCAACGATTACATCAATATCCTTATTCTGATACTTCGCTCCATCAATAAATCCCTGTACTTCAGGCTGCCAATCAAATGCAGCAATCACACCAACTTTATCCGTATTCGTGTGACTGGCCGCTGTCATTCCACCGAAGAATCCCATGGAATAGCCTTTAAACTTCAAACTGGTTGTATTCTTTTCGGAAGCATCACCATTAAAGCTCACGAAATGGATATCCGGATATTCATTTGATATGCGATTAAAAACCTCTGCATATTCACTTCCGTGACCAAAAACTAAGTTAACATCGTCATTTTCATATTCCAGAATTGCCTGTTCTATTGATGTATCATTGTTCATGCTCTCTTTATAAAATACGTCTACATCGTGATTTGATTGTATTTTTAATAACCCTTTGTATCCTTTTGTCCCCCAGACTCCGTCATTGACTGTTTCAGGAACCAGTAAACCTACATTTTCTAATTCGCCGGAGGCATTTCCGTTCATACATCCGTTTATTCCAAGTGCTAAAACCGCCAGAATGAGAAAGTATAGTTTCTTTTTCATGTGCAGCAACTCCTTTAAAGCTCATGCAGCGCAGATAAAAAGAATAATAGAAAAATATTACACCAATATGTCTATTTTACCTTTATCGGTATTCATATAAAAGAGAAATTTTTCTTATTCCCGTCCTTACAGAGAGTTCATTCTCTGTCTCTGCTCCTTCAAAATGGTTTCATGTGATTTAGTGGGATGTACAATGATGGGTTCACCTTCATGGTTTCGTATTTGCACTGAAGGAAAGATGGGCTCATCGTTTATATAAGTAAGGGCTTCTTTCCAACTGGTTTCAGACAAAGATTTCAACGAGTATGTCCGGTGTTTCCCTGAATGTTTGATTATACAGTTTGCAGCATCTTTCACATAGATCGCGCCACTGGGGTCATCTGCAATTTGAAGGTCTTCATCCTTTACTCCCTGCAGCTTTCGTGAAAATAGGAATTGTGAAGGTTGATGTGCGCCATAGAGTGTCGGCAGATAAAAGGTGGTCGACCTAGTTTTACTTGGTTCCTCATCTTTTTTTCTTACAGAAAGATTGGAAAAGATTTGGACGATTTCTGGAAGGTCTTCATTTTGAGCTAAGGTTTGCTCGATCAACGATAGGCATTCGAAATTGCTTTCGAATTGGTCATAATAAGGGAGAAACAATCTGCATTCAAGCGGCAGTTCCCGATCCCAAGTGTGTGTGGAAACATATTGAATGTTAGCGTTTCTCCCTATTTCCAACCATTTATCTTTTGGTTCCTCCGGGTCATCTACGGCCGTCACAGTCCATCCTCTTTCAAGCAGAGCATTACAGAGTTCAAACCCCAAATACTGCTGGGCGGCAAGCACAATTGCATGGTTCACATCACTCACTCCTAATAAAGACTATAATTCTTTTTCGTGTAAAGAGAAGTAAGAAGCGAATTTCAGTCCAAGTGAATCTCTTTTTTCAGGCAGCACATAAAAGAGATCGGTTGAAAATCCTCTGACTAAACGATGTTTATATATATCTTTTATGAGAGGGAATTGATTTTTATAACGATTAACATTATAGGATTGAACAATATAAAGCGGAATAGGAATGTTTTTAAACACTTCATAGTCATGTTCGGATTGGATCAGGACCTTTTCATAGTCTTCTTTCTTTACCCCCCTGGATTCAGCCAATTCTTTTACCAGCCTTTTATAAAAGAACTTTTGTTCCTTTTCCTGCTGAACCTGTTCGTAGAGGGAAAGACACGGGGTGAGCATCACCACTCCGCGTATATCGTTCCTTATTTTAGAATAGAGCTCTTTGAATACCAGTGCTCCCATCCCCTCCGTCAAGATATGAATCTTGCCATTGATGATTTCAGTTCGTTTCACGTATTGATATAGTCTGACCGCTAACTCCACTGCCTGACCGCTACCCCAATTGGCTCCATATAGATTGCTGTAGTAAACAATGTATCCTTTGGCCATGAGATCTTTAATCCATTTTTTCCTGGCTTCATGCTGCTCCCAAAAGCTGGTTTTATCATCTACATAATGATGATGGTCACCAAGGATCATAACAGCAAATCCATTGGGTCTTTCAGGATAATGAATCATGCACCATTCTTGATCTAATTGAAACAATCGCTGATTCATTGGAATTCTCCTTTTACATAATGAGTCATTACAGTTTATGTACGGAAAGATTTTTTGAAAGGAAGTTTGCCTAATTAAGCAGAAAATCCGAACAAGTTATTTGCTGCTGAGCTTATGATAAGGGTTACATTTTCACATATTCGTCATTTATTATTTAAAACGGGTATGGTATGATAATAAAGATTGAAAATGGTTGGAACCCATCTACATATGAATAAAATAGAGGAATGAGGTGACTGGCGTGAGGTTTTTCTGGACATTTTTCTGGGCGTTCGTTTTGACGGAAATGTTAACTTACGTGGTAAGTTCAATGAATGGAACAGCTTTTCATTTTGAAACGGGATTGATTCTTTCAATCGGTGTTACAATTTTACTTTTTGTCATTACAACGATTATTCCAAACGACCCTGTTGAAGATCATCATTAAAAAGCAGCCTGTTGCAGGCTGCTTTTTATTTATATTTGAATTTACTAGCGAACAGAAAGATGCAGCCCTTCATCCCCGGCATCGATCACTACTTCTTCATTTATTCCAATATTGCCTGCAATCAGTTCCCTTGCCAGTTTTGTTTCAATTTCCCTTTGAAGATATCTTTTCAAAGGGCGTGCTCCGTATACAGGATCGTATGCGGCCTGTGCAATAAACTCTTTAGCTTTTTCAGTCAGATTTATGGTTATTTGCTGTTCTTCTACACGGGACTGCAATTCAATGAGAAGCTTTTCAATGATCCCTTTGACATTTTCGATACTGAGCGGCTTGAATAGGATGATGTCATCTACACGGTTCAGAAATTCAGGTCTGAACGAGCCTCTCAGCTGCTTCATCACCAGCTCTTTCGTTTCATCATCAATTTCTTCTTCCCCTTTATTTCTCTCCAATAAGTGGGCTGAACCAATGTTGGACGTCATAATGATAACCGTGTTTTTACAATCAACCGTTCTCCCTTGTGAGTCAGTAATGCGTCCGTCGTCGAGCATCTGCAGAAGAATATTGAACACTTCGGGATGAGCCTTTTCAATTTCATCGAGCAGGATCACTGAATAAGGCTTGCGTCTGATGGCTTCCGTGAGCTGGCCGCCCTCTTCATAGCCGACGTACCCGGGAGGGGCCCCGACCAGTCTTGATACAGCATGCTTCTCCATATATTCAGACATATCCATTCTAATCATCTGTTCTTCGCTATCGAATAAAGTATGGGCAAGCGTCTTGGCAAGCTCTGTCTTTCCCACCCCGGTAGGGCCAAGGAAAATGAAAGAGCCGATCGGACGATTAGGATCTTTGATCCCGGCCCTTGCACGAATCACTGCATCGCTGACAAGCTCTACCGCTTCCTCCTGCCCTATGACCCGTTCATGCAATATCTTGTCAAGCTTCAGGAGTTTTTCCCTTTCACCCTCGACCAGCTTGGTTACAGGGATCCCAGTCCACCTGGCTACGATGTTTGCAACTTCTTCCTCCGTCACTTCTTCTCTTACAAGCCTTCCCTCTTGTTCCTTCATCATTTCCTGTTCAACTGCCTGAAGTTCCTTTTCCATTGCGGGAATCCTGCCGTGCCTCAGTTCAGCAGCCTTATTTAAGTCATAATCGCTTTCCGCTTCTTCAAGCTGGCGCCTCAACTTTTCCAGTTCTTCTCTTTTTTCCTGAACCACCCCTATGCTTTCTTTCTCTTTTAGCCATTTGAGCTTCATTGCATCAGCTTTTTCTTTCAGATTAGTTAAATCTTCTTTGATTCGGCTCAGACGTTCCTTACTTTGTTCATCTTTTTCTTTAGTGAGTGCCGCCTCTTCGATTTCAAGCTGCATCACTTTACGGGTCACTTCATCCAGCTCGGAAGGCATTGAATCAATTTCCGTACGAATCATTGCACACGCCTCATCAATCAGGTCAATCGCCTTATCCGGCAGAAAACGATCTGAAATGTAACGATCGGACAGCCTTGCAGCTGCTACGATTGCGCGGTCGTGGATATTGACCCCATGGTGGATTTCAAACCGTTCTTTTAGTCCCCTTAAAATGGATACCGTATCTTCCACGTTCGGCTCCTGAACCATCACCTGTTGAAAACGGCGTTCCAGTGCCGGATCCTTTTCGATATATTTGCGGTATTCATTCAGCGTAGTGGCACCGATACAGTGAAGTTCCCCCCTGGCAAGCATCGGTTTCAGGATGTTCCCGGCATCCATTGCACCTTCTGTCTTGCCGGCTCCGACAATCGTATGCAATTCATCGATGAACAGAAGGATTTTCCCTTCACTTTTTTTCACTTCCGTCAGCACGGCTTTCAATCTTTCTTCGAATTCCCCGCGAAACTTTGCGCCTGCCACTAGGGAACTCATATCGAGTTCAAATATGGTCTTATCCTTCAGCCCTTCTGGAACATCTTTCCTTACAATCCGCTGGGCCAGTCCTTCGACGATTGCTGTTTTCCCAACTCCCGGTTCACCGATCAGGACAGGGTTATTCTTCGTTTTTCTTGAAAGGATGCGGATGACATGGCGGATCTCACCATCCCTGCCGATGACGGGATCTATTTTGCCTGATTTGACTTCTGCCACAAGATCCCTTCCATACTTTTCTAGTGCTTCATATGTAACTTCAGGATTTTGAGTGTTCACCTTTTTTCCTCCTCTTATTGAAGTAATGACTGTTGTCAGCTGTTCATTGGTGATTCCCTTTTCCTTCAAATATCGAATGACGGGATGATCGGGTTGCTGATAGAGAGCCAGGACTAAATGTTCGATTGATAAAAAATCATCACCCCATTTACTTCGGAGCTTTTCTCCTTCCTGAATGAGACGGTTTAGGTCATTGGATAAATATTGGCCATACTGTACTCCAGAACCTTCCACCGCCGGAATCCCCTTCAGCTTTTGCTGGAGAAAATCGTGTAAATCGGCTGTAATGATCCCAGCTTTTTCATAGATCGATTTAAGAAGTCCATCCGGATTTTGAATCAACATGTTCCATAAATGGAGTATTCGAATATCCGTATGCTTGTGATCTTTGGCAAGTTGACCTGCTGCGGCAAGTCCTTCTTGTATGCTGTGTGTCATGGAATCAACATTCATGTGCTTCAACACCTCTTCCCTCTCTTGACCTTTATTGACCTTTTGTATTATTATATCTTCTTCTCAAGAAAAATAAAAAGAAAAAGAACAAGGAATGACCGTAAGGACCAAGGAACGTTTTAACCCATTCCCTGTATCCTCTAACGGTAATCCTTGTTCCTGGAAACTTCATTATTAAGGTTTTCTCATGTAAGTCCAGTGGCGGTTGTGATTTGAATTTTCAGGGAACCGGTCTCCCGCTTTCATTTTTAGCTTTTGAGGATTGTTCACGTTGCTTCCGGTTTCACCAATTTCAATATAGATGCCATTATTCGGCGCTTTTTCTCCACCCCTAAAATGTCTTGGTTGTCCCATTCATATACCTCCTCCGTTTGAAGCGTGGCTTCTTTTATATTTTCTACTTCGCGGGGATGTTCATTCATGCCAGATGAAGGTATCTTCTTGAACATTAGATTACGGTTTGGTTAACATTCGGAAAAAGTCTTTACAGCCTGTTACCATTTGGTGTTAAATAAAAAAATGTGGAGAAATTACGCTTGGAGGATATGTAATGGATTTTTATCTGATAGTTAAATACTTATTTTTAGGAATATTCCAGGGTTTTACTGAACCGATTCCGATTTCATCGAGTGGTCATCTCGTTCTTGCTCAGTACTTCCTTGGGATTGAAGAACCGGGCTTGACCTTCGAAATATTAGTAAATACAGCTTCCTTATTTGCAGTATTATTAGTGTATCGAGAAGACATTTGGCGTTTGATTGTCAATGGCTTAGGATATTTTAAAGAAAAGACACCCGAAAACAAACGCGATTTCCATTTTATTGTTTACCTGATCATCGGGACGATTCCCGCAGGAGTCATCGGAGTGGTGTTTGGCGATGTCATAGAAAAACACCTTTCATCAGTTGTGACAATTGGGATCACCCTGATCATTACCGGAACTGCTTTATGGCTGATCCGAAACCTTCGCGGAAGGAAAAACGATGGGGACCTTAACGTAAAAGATGCCCTTATCATCGGTCTCGCTCAAGCAGTTGCACTGATTCCGGGGATCAGCCGGTCAGGCGCCACGATCGTTGCAGCCATGGCCCGCGGTATGAAAGCAGAAACTGCATTGCGCTATTCTTTCCTTTTATATATCCCGGTCAGTTTCGGGGTGATGCTTCTCGGGATCAAAGACCTGATTGATGCTCCGCCTGCGGCATCCATGACAATGCCTTATCTGCTGGCATTCTTTGGATCATTGATCGCATCTTACTTCTCATTAAAATGGTTTATGAATATCATGGCCAAAGGAAATCTGAAATATTTTGCTTTTTATTGCTTGATCGTCGGAATACTGGTTGTTATATTCATTTAATTACATTAAGAAGAGGCTGGGACAAAACTAATAAACCACCACTTAAAGACGAAAAATTTCAGCGTAGTCTTTTAATACCGCTAATGATTTCCGTGCAAGACTTCGCTTTCCGCGGGTAGCCCGTGAGCCTCCTCGTCGCGTAAGCTCCTGTGGGGTCTCACTTGTCTAGCTGCAGGGCTTAGAGGCACATGTCATAAGTCAAACCGTCCAAGAAGGCAAAGAACGCCTTCGTGGCCGATTCGTCTTATGCCACACGCCTCTGAGCAAAGCCCTTCCGCTATTCTTATAAGCTACTCTTCCCGCAGGAGTCTTCGTCTTGCACTCCAATCAATTGCTGGAAAGCGCTAAATCAAAATGTCCATCTGACCAAATTAAAAAGCCTGAACTAATTTGTCTCCTATAACGCAAATTAGTTGGGGTTTTATTTAGATAAAAAACACTTTTTCCCTTCCTCTTTTTTAGGTCTATAAATCATCTTTAATAAAAACGCCATAAAAAAATACCCCTAAGTTGAAGGGGTATTTTTTAAATCATGTGATGCCTAATGCAATTTTTGCGTAGCGTGACATCTTATCTTTGCTCCATGGCGGATTCCATACGATATCCACTTCTGTTTCTTTCACTTCAGGAATGTCACTTAATGCTGCCTTGACTTGATCCACGATCGTCCCTGCCAGCGGGCAGCCCATGGATGTGAGGGTCATGGTGACAGTCGCTTTTCCTTCTTCGTCTAGATCTACATCATATACCAATCCCAAATTGACGATATCTATTCCTAATTCAGGGTCCACAACCTGTTCAAGTGCTCCCATCAAATTATCTTTCAGATCCTGATCCATCGTTACACTCTCCTTTACTGTACTTCATCTTATCATTATCTTATCAAAGAAAGCCAATGAAGACAAAAGGTTAAGCCGAAAGATGTTTTTCGAACCATTCGACAAGCTTCATGACGCCGTCTCTTGAAACCTTATGGTCAGCTTTGTCATCAGCGATGAATAAGATATTTTCTTCATTGCCTTCATAGGCAGGTAAAATACTTTTGTAAAATTCTTCAGTCAGATGAAACGGAACGACTTTGTCTTTTTTTCCATGCCAGAACATGAGCGGGCGTCCCTTCAGCTTTTCAGGCTGCAGGCTTAAGTCATAGTGGGACAGTTCATTTAGGATTGCCTGCACCTCTTCCTCACTGAACGGCAGTTGATAACCTGAAGATTTCAAATGGGCAAGCTGTGCTTTGGCAAATTTCACATACGATGGATTGCCCATCAGTGAAACGGCAGAAGAAATCCAATCATACTGTGTCAATGCCCCAAGGGTGACAATCCCCCCCATCGAGGTGCCAGCCACCCCTACTCCATTCTCCACCAGCAAGCCTTTTTCCCCGAAATGCCCTTTCAAAATTGACAGTTCATGAATGCTGTTCAGTACAATCTTCCAGAAAACGCTGCCTAATTCTTCTTCCGATTTTCCAGTTGCTCTCTCACCATGCTCAAGACAATCAGGGAGTATGACCCGGAAGCCTTTTTCAGCCAAATAATAAGCATAATGGAGATTATGCTCTTTCGCACTGGTGAATCCATGTATAAAAAAGCACAATGGCAATGGATTGCTTTTTTCTTCTTCTCTAACAAGATGAAGATAAGGAATCTCTTTTATATTTGATTTCTCAACTACGATCATGGTAACGTGCTCCCTTCTGTACGCTGGTAACAGTAATATGATATCCTAGATTTTACAGTATGTATAATATTTAATACCCGTATTGTAAAAATATCATTACATTCGATTGCATGATATGGACAGCTTTCACTGGATGCATATACACTATTCTTACAGTGAGGATTTGCTGCAGCATACATATTAACACACCCATTTTGTATCATTACACTATAAAGAATTGGAGAAAATACGATATGAATTCACACGAAAAGCACTTAATAGTATTGGACCTGGACGGTACACTCCTGACCGATGAGAAAAAAATTTCATCCAAGACTCTTCATACATTGGCACAGGCAAGAAGACAAGGACACGAAGTGATGATTGCCACTGGCCGGCCGTACCGGGCAAGTGAAGTGTATTACAAACAGTTAAACCTGGGAACCCCTATCGTCAACTTCAATGGTGCGTTTGTTCATCATCCGACAGATGACACATGGGGTACTTATCATACCCCGATGGATTTACATGTATCAAAACAAATCATTGAAGCCTGCCATGACTTTCCGTTCCGAAATATCATCGCGGAAGTTAAGGACGATGTATACCTTCATTATCATGATGAAAAACTCATCGATGTATTTATGATGGGCAATCCATCCATCTCAACCGGGGATATCCGTGAAGTCCTCTCTGAAAATCCTACCTCAATGCTGATCCATGCGGAAGAGAAGGATGTGAAAGACATCCGTGCACATCTTGATGAAGTTCATGCAGAAGTGATCGATCACCGCAGATGGGCTGCACCGTGGCATGTCATTGAAATTGTTAAAACAGGATTAAATAAAGCCGTCGGCATCGAAAAAGTCGCTTCATCGCTTGAAATCCCACAGGAGCGAATCATAGCATTCGGTGATGAAGACAACGACTTTGAAATGCTGCAATATGCCGGCACAGGTGTGGCAATGGGTAATGCCATTGATAAACTGAAGGAAGTCGCAAATGACATCACATGGACAAATGAAGAAGACGGGATAGGAAGATACCTGCAAAACCGCTTTAATCTTTAATGGCAGGAGTGGGAATTTTTTTTACTGTAAACACTTCCGATACAAGCCATACTACAAGAGAACACAACTTTGTGTTCCAGCTTGTAAAAGGGGTGGTTGCAATGGGTAGAAATAAATCCAAACGATTTGTACAACAAGGTAAAGTTGCTGTAGAAAAACATGATGAACGTATTCCCTACCATTTGACATACGCAGAAGCAGAGGCAAATAAACTGTCATCTAAAGTGGAAGACTCCTCTTTGGGAGGAATTTAATATGAGCAATCCATTATTCAGGCAGGCACGCCAAGCAGTCAACTCCGCGAAACAGGCGGCAGCCCAAGGCGGGAATACTGAAGCATCTGTAAGCAAAGCAAAAAATGCCTTGTCTTCTGCATATGCTAATAGCAATGTAGAAGAACAACGCCAATTACGCGCCCTTCAAGATGAGTTGAATACCCTTCAGTAACGAGCAAAAAGGTTGACCTTCAATCACAAGGTCAACCTTTTTTATCGTCAAGCTGCAAGATATTCACTTTATCATTAATCTCTTCTGAAGAAACCGAAGATACCTGTCGTTTGTACGATGTTGGTAAAGGCGTTGGGGTCCACTTCCTTGATTGTATGCTCCAGCTCATACAGCTCATAGCGTGATATGACGATAATCATCATTTCTTTCGCCTCTCCTGAAAAAGCCCCTTTTGCAGGAACAGTGGTAATTCCCCTCATCAGCTTTGAATGGATGGCTTCGCGAAGTTCTTGTGATTTCTTCGTAATGATCATGGCCGTCAACTTCTCGTGACGGGTATGGATCGCATCGATGACACGTGTGGAAGCATAAAGTGTTACGAGAGTATATAATGCTTTCTCCCAACCGTATAAAAAACCTGCTGAAATGATGATGACCGCATTCATTACAAAGAAATACGAACCTACGGGCCTATCTTTCATGCGGGATAGAATCATCGCAATGATATCCATTCCTCCGGTAGAGGCACCCCACTTCAATGTAAGACCTACTCCAACCGCAGCAATGACACCTCCGAAGACCGCATTCAATAATATATCCGGGGATAAATGAATGACGGGAATGACCTCTAAGAAAAAAGAGGTCAGGAACACGGATATAAAGCTGTAAACAGTAAAGGACTTTCCAACCTTAAACCATCCGATAATGGTGACAGGAATATTTAATATGAATAGTAAAATACCTGTTGATACATTAAATTGTGTAAATTCCTTGATAATACTCGATAATAATTGTGCCATTCCGGTAAATCCACTTGCGTAGACATTTGCCGGTATCAAGAAAAAGTTCATGGCTATCGCACCCAGTATCGCCCCGATCAGTACGACCACAAACTTTTTTGCTTCTAAATGAACATGATCCCTGTTCATGCACAAACCTCCTCTGTTGTTTTAATTATGTACTACTAAATATGTTCCACAAAATATCATACCTAAACTCTGGCGGCAGGTCATCCCATTGGATTATTTTTTATAAAGGAATAGATTGTCATTTTACTTAAAAATAGCTAGACTTAAGCTATAAGTAAAGATAAAGGGATGAGAATAATGACAGTAAAATTATTTGCTGATAGTGCAAGCGATCTGCCAAAAGAATTTTTCAATCAGGACAACATAGAATTTTTTCCTCTTAAAGTACATATCGAAGGCCAGGATTACGAAGATTTAATCGATATCGAACCGAAAGCCGTTTTTGATAAAATACGTGAAGGGCATATGCCAAAAACATCTCAAGTATCCCCGGAAACGTTCCTGAAGAAATTTACCGAGCTTGCCGAGAATGATGAGAAAGGTATTTATGTCGCCTTTTCTTCTCAGCTTTCAGGCACTTATCAGACAGCCGTCATGATCCGGGATCAGGTAAAAGAAGAACACCCCGGGCTTGACCTTACCATCATTGATTCCAAGTGTGCGTCACTTGGCTATGGCCTTATCGTGCAAAGTGCATTAAAGACCCTGCAAGGAGGCGGGACGTACAAGGAAATCATTGATACCGTCACCTACCATGCAGAACATATGGAACACCTCTTTACTGTGGAAGATCTCGATTATCTTGCCAAAGGCGGACGTGTTTCAAAAGCCTCTGCATTCCTTGGAGGACTGCTCAATATCAAACCTCTTCTTCATGTCGAGGATGGTAAGCTTGTTCCGATCGAAAAGCTCCGAGGCAAAAAGAAGCTTCAGAAAAGAATCCTCGAGCTGATGGAAGAACGCGGTTCAAATTTATCACAGCAGACGATTGCCATAAGTCATGGTGATGATGAGGAGCTTGCTCTGGAAATGAAAAAGATGATTGAGGAGAAGTTCTCCCCAAAAGATGTTTTCATCAATATTATTGGATGTGCTGTCGGTTCTCATACAGGGACAGGTACATTGGCAGTATTTTTCCTTCGTTAACATTCATAAACCTCCCTTCAATTTGTCATACTAATTGAGAAGCTGTATCTATATTGAAGGGAGTTCTTATAATGCCGCATACTTCTGATAATGATAAAAAAGCAAAAGACAACCAGGCACTGCATGAAGAAAAAAACAAAATGAAAGAACTGAACCGTCAAGGCGGAAAAAATCAATATTCCAAAAAAACGGATCATATCTGAGACGTGCTTCACGCTGGAATTGAATCCAATTTACCACCTGTAGATACAGGTGGTTTTTCTATGCGTATCCCTGGCACACATGTGATTTTAGGTTATTTATTTTTTGCTCACAGGCAGCCAGAGGTTTATATACATATTACATTATTTTAAAACGGCTCCAGCAGTTGATTGGAGAGCAAGACGTAGACTCCTGCGGGAAAAGCGAGACAGGTGAGACCCCGGAGGCGAAAGCCGAGGAGGCTCACCGACCGCCCGCGGAAAGCGAAGTCTTGCACGGAAATCAACAGCGGTATTTAACACACATCCTCAGAGTTGTGCTACTGAACGACACTTGTCTATAATAATAGAAGAATCTAGTAATTGGAGGGAATCCCACATGGCAAAAGAAAGCTCATTTGATATTGTATCAAAAGTGGAAATGTCCGAAGTAAGCAATGCCATTCAAATCGCACTCAAAGAAATTCAGACCCGGTATGATTTCAAGGGGAGCAAGAGTGATATCAAACTGGATGGAGAAGAAATCGTCTTGGTTTCAGATGATGAATTCAAGATGAATCAATTAAAAGATGTATTATTGAGCAAATTGATCAAACGTAATGTGCCGGTCAAAAACCTTGATTACAGCAAGCTTGAAGGGGCTTCTGGAGGAACGGTCCGCCAGCGTGCAAAACTTGTGCAGGGAATCGACAGGGAGAATGCGAAAAAAATCAATACGATCATCAAGAACTCCGGTGTTAAGGTGAAGAGCCAGGTACAGGATGACCAAGTCCGTGTTACAGGGAAAAGCAAGGATGACCTTCAAAAAATCATGTCAGCAGTCAGGGAAGCTGATTTATCCATCGATGTTCAATTTGTAAACTTCCGCTGATTTGTTATCTTACATAGCCTAATGGGTACAATATACTCATTAGGCTTTTTAAAATTATTTCATTATCTACCCTTGAAATACTAACAAAAGATACATATAGGGAGGAGTAAAAATGAGTAACAAATTCATTGTCATTGGAGCTGTCGGGGGTGGTGCCACAACCGCATCCCAGCTAAGAAAATTGGACGACAAATCTGAAATCATCTTACTGGAAAGAACTTCTTATCTTTCTTATGGGGCGTGTGGAATGCCTTATTATCTGGGGGAAGTAATAGAAGACCGGGAAGATTTATTTGCCTATACCCCTGATAAACTGCAGGCCAGAAAAAACATTGATGTCAGAATGCAGCATGAAGCCGTAGAAATCGACCGGCAACAGAAATCCCTTAAAATTAAAGACCTTACTAACAACGAAGAATACCATGAGACCTATGATGCCTTGATCTTAGCAACAGGTGCTTCCCCATTCATTCCTGATATCGATGGACTTGAACAAATTCCCTCATTCACTCTTAGAACCGTTGAGGATATGGATAAATTAAAAAACTATCTGGAAACGGAAAAACCTGGTGCAGGAGCGATCATAGGTGGCGGATTTATCGGTGTTGAAATGGCAGAGAACCTGACCCGCCTTGGAATCGAAACCTGTATCGTCGAACGCTCCAATCACGTTCTCAGCGTCATAGACGAAGAAACAGCATTAAAGATACAACAACACTTAAAGGATAAAGGCGTAAAGCTATACTTGGAAAACGGACTTCACAAAATTAATTCAAAAAATGAAATTCAACTTGATAACGGAGAAACCATTGAAGCTGACTTCATTCTATTAGCAGTAGGTATTAAACCAAATAATAAACTAGCCCGTCAGGCTGGTTTGAGTGTGGGTGAATCCGGGGGTATCAAGGTAAATGAATTTATGCAGACCGATGACCCGGCGATTTATGCTGTGGGGGATATAGTGGAATCCTTCGATTTGATTGACGGCAGCCCAAAACAAGTTCCACTTGCTTGGCCGGCCCATCGCCAGTCCTATATCATCGCAAAACACCTTACGGGCAATCCTGTACCTTTTAAAGGCATGCTTGGAAGTGCAATAGCAAAAGTGTTTGATTTGACCATTGCCTCCACAGGATTAGGGGAAAAAGAACTCACCGATCGTAAAATAAAGTTCGTGACAGCCACCCATGAAGGCAAATCACATGCAGGATATTATCCGGGCAGCAAGGATGTATATGTCAGGGTCCATTTTTGTCCTGATACAGGTAAAATCTTTGGAGGGAATGTGGTTGGAGGCGAAGGTGTCGATAAACAACTTGATGTACTTTCAACGGCCATTACAGGCGGACTGACGGTCATACAGCTCCAGGAAATTGAAACGTGCTATGCACCTCCCTTCTCATCCCCGAAAGGCTTGTTGAATATGATTGGCTATAAGGCAGAAAAGCTGATGAATACATGACCATGCGAGCAGATCCGATTGGGTCTGTTCTTTTTAGAAAATGTAACTTTATGCTATAAAAATTCGGGAAAAGAAGTTAATAATTGCATTCATCGGGTAAACACTAATCTAAGTATAAGGTATCAAGATATTGAACATATCATCTAACTACTTAAAAGGAGTGTTTAGTTTGTCACAGCAGCAAAATGGAAAACAAACCTTCCCACCTCAGCATCAGGATCATCAGCCAGGTACAATAGATGAGATGAATCCGCAGCCGATTCATACCGATCAAAACTACAAAGGAAGCGGTAAACTGGATGGAAAAGTTGCCCTCATTACAGGAGGGGACAGCGGTATCGGCCGTTCTGTCGCATGGTATTTCGCGCGTGAGGGAGCACATGTGGCCATTTCTTATTTGGATGAGCATGAGGATGCAAACAAAACAAAAGAACTCGTAGAAGCAGAAGGTGTCAAGTGCATGCTGCTTTCAGGCGATATTGGGAGTGCTACATTCTGTGAAGACATCATAAAAAAAGTGATTTCACAGTTTGGCAAATTGGACATTCTCGTCAATAATGCAGCAGAGCAGCACCCTCAGGAAGGCCTTGAAAACATCAGCAACGAACAGCTGGAACGCACATTCAGAACCAACGTTTTTTCAATGTTTTACCTGACTAAAGCAGCTCTGCCTCACCTGAAAAAAGGAGCTTCCATTATAAATACGGCTTCGATAACAGCATATAAAGGCAATAAAGACCTTATCGATTATTCATCCACTAAAGGAGCAATCGTCAGCTTTACACGATCGCTGGCCGAAAACATCGCCTCAAAAGGGATACGTGTCAATGGCGTCGCACCGGGTCCTATTTGGACACCACTCATTCCAGCGACCTTCAGTGCAGAAAAAGTATCCCAGTTCGGTGCCAATACCCCGATGGGAAGAGCGGGGCAGCCTTTTGAATTAGCACCAGCTTATGTTTATCTGGCGAGCGATGATTCAACCTACGTGTCCGGGCAGATGATTCATGTGAACGGCGGTGCGGTTGTAAACGGCTAAATTTATGATTCGAGGAAAAAAACGGGTTTAGCATAACGGGTTCTGTTTTAAAGTACAAACTATAAAAAACATTAGAAAAAGGGAAGCAAATCGTCATGATTTTGCAACCCTTTTTTTATTGGATATAACAAGCATTTTAAGGAATTCGGGTTCTAATTTGTATATTAACTTGTTACCGAGACGGCACTAAAATTGAAGCGGTACAGAACTTTCTGTAACGCTTCAATTATTTAATAATCTGGCTAACGTGTTCGTTTAGTCTCCAAAGTTGAAAGATGTGAAAATGAGTGAAATCCTTATTAAACTAAAGAACAGGTTGGATTTTTGGAGGCATAGGATACCTTAGCCTTTAAAGAGTAACAAAGATATAAATAAGGGGAAATTTTTCCGTTAATCTGCTGAAGCTTGCTTGGGTAGGGGTAAATAAGGGGAAAATTTCCTTCTAATCTTGCACAGATCCCCAATTTTATAGCTTTTCAAGTAAATAGAAGTAAATTTTACCTTTATTTTGACTGTTTTCAGTTCCATTTCTTCATTAAGGGAAATTTCTTCCCTTATTTAATCATTCAATGTTACTGATTCATTCATCTGGCTCGAGGGGTTCCGCTTTTGTTCACTTTGTCGGGTAAGATTATCTTCAAATGCATCTGCAATTACTACCACATATTGCGGTGTAGATTGCAATTTTGTACTCCAAAACAGAACCCGTTAATTTTAGCAGGCCCGGTTTTTTCGTGCTGCAGGAATTTGAGCCTGGCACCTTAGCAGCGGGCAAACAATCAGTACCAAAAAAAGACCGGGCTCAAATCTCGAGCCCCGGTCACTTTTGTTACCCTTGAACCTCTCTCTTGCTGCACGAAGCCCGTTTCACGATTTCATGAGGAATGATGATCCGCTTAATCGGGTCTTTTGGGTTTTCCACCTTTTGGATCAGGCTTTTGGCCGCTTCATTGCCAAGGTTGAATATATTGATATCAACCGACGTCAAAGGAGGACGGGACATTTCAGCAAGGAGAACGTTATTGAAGCTGATAATGGATATATCATCAGGTACAGATATATTCATTTCATCAAGCGTATTCAGTACTCCCAATGCCATCAAGTCATCTGCTACCACCAGAGCAGTAGGCGGGTGTGCAAGCTGCATCAGTTCGTTGATTGCTTCCCTTCCACCTTCACGCAGAAACTCTTCATGTATGATGTATTCATCTTTTAAATCAAGACCTGCCTCCCTTAGCGATTTCTCGTATCCCAGCAACCGCTCAACAGTGACCACAAGATTCAGGTCCCCTCCAATAAAACCGATACATTCATGCCCAAGACCCAGCAGGTAATCCGTTACTTCCCTGGCGGCCCTGAAATTATCATTATCTACATGGGTGATTTCTTCACAGTATTTATAGGGTTTTCCTATCATGACAAAAGGGAAATTGCGATCTTTCAAATAGTTCATTACTTTATCTTCGACTTTTGAATAAAGAAGGATGATCCCATCGACTCGTCCGCCTTGAACCATTTGAACGACACCTTCATATATTTCCTCTTCCGACTGTCCTGTCGACATTTGGAGTGCATATTGCTTCTCATGGGCCCCCTCACTCAATCCTCTAAGGACTGTAGGGAAGAAAGGGTTTTGTGAGAAGGTGCTTGCAGAGCCGGGCAATACAAGTCCCAAAACTCTTGTTGACTGATTGGCCAGACTTCTGGCGATGAAATTCGGATGATACCCCAATTGGTCCATCGCTTCCCTGACTTTTTGTTTTGTTTTTTCACTTATTCTAGGGTTATTTGCGATTACGCGTGAAACGGTAGATGGTGCGACATTTGCGAGTTTCGCGACATCTTTTATCGTAACAGCCATCGTTCCTCCCCCCTTCTGTTTTAAAATAATTACAGCTTTGGCGCACTTCATAAAAGCGCTTCCAACACTGCCGGGGAAATCTTATAAAAAGGCTCATATAAGAGCCCTTTCATTTATGATTTGCGGTTTTTTCTTCCGCGTTTCCATACTAGATAAATAAATAATAAAAATAATACATACACCGCAGCAAGTGCTGATAAATATGGGATGTTCAGTCCACTTTTGGCTTTAAGCAGATAAATCTCTGCTTCTTCACGATCCAAAGCGACTTTATACGTCCCGTTTTCATCGCTTCTCACCAGGTCATCTGAAAGTAACCCTTTTAGTTCATTGTTATCAGCAAGCTCCCCTTCATCAAGTTCGACAGTTTGGGTCTCACTGGAATTATTGATGGCTACAACCACCGTTTGATCTTTGTATGCGCGTTTATATATTCCCAATCCGTCTTGTTCATACAACGGCTCTATCGTTCCTCTTGTCAAAGCAGGATAGTCCTTTCGAACCTTGCCCAGTTTTGAAATGTAATCAATCAGTTCTTTGTCGGCCCTGAAATTCATCAACCGCCGGTTATCCGGGTCTTCCCCGCCATCCATGGCAATTTCAGACCCATAATACACAATCGGTATTCCCGGAGTCGTGTACATATATGTCAAGGCGAGTTTCCAACGGGTACCAGGGAAAACATTTTCCTGTACCAATAAACGTGTAAAACGTTCCATATCATGGTTGTCTATAAAAGTCCCCATCAAATAAGGATCTTCATAAAATGTTTCATTGTACTTCCAGAAATTGAACAACCTGTCCATTGAAGTATCAGGTTTGTTAAACACTGAACGTAATTCTTCAGCTTGGGGGAAATTAACGAATCCATCGATACCCACATCGCTATATTCTGCTATCTTCTGTGGGTCACGATCAAACACTTCACCAAGAAGATAAAAATCGTCTTTCACTGATTTAACTTCTTTACTGAAATCACTCCAAAAATCTTGTGGAACATGGCGCACCGTGTCCAGACGATAACCGTCGACATCCGTTTCTTTGATCCACCATTTGGCAGCATCAAAGAGATATTCCCTTACTTCGGGATTCTCTGTGTTTAAATCAGGAAGGTCATACAGCCATGCGTTCTGAAGACTTTCTTTGTCGGAGAAGTTCATTGGCTGTTTTTCGTGGAACCAGTCTTCTTTTGCAGGGTCATCCACCCAGGGATGCTCCGGCCCCACATGGTTAACCACAAAATCAAGGACGACTTTCATATCCCGCTTATGTGCTTCTTCTACAAGCTTTTTGAACGTTTCCATCGTACCGAAATGCTCGTCGGTCTTATAAAAGTCCGTAATCCAATATCCATGGTATCCTTTTGGCTGGTTGTCAAATACGGGAGTCAGCCATATGGAAGTGAATCCCATATCTTTGATGTAATCCAATCGATCGATAACCCCTTGGAAATCACCGCCATGGTAAGCCTTGGGATCCTTTGTGTTCACTTCTTTATCATTTGTTGGATCACCATTGTTAAAGCGATCTACCATTAGGAAATAAATTGTTTCATCCTGCCACTTTCGTTCTTCTTTTTCAACTGCACCTACCGGAAGGGCGTAAAAAAGAAGAAACGGGACTAAAATGAGAGATAGTACTCTTCTTTTCATCTCCGCTCCTCCTCAATAGTTAGTAACGCCTATAAGATTATCCTTTTGTACCCCCTGCCGTCAATCCTGAAACGAAGTATTTCTGGAAGAACAGGAATAAAAATGCGATTGGAACTGCAATCAATACAGAACCCGCTGCAAACGTTGTAAATTCGGCACCGAATTGCTTTGCAACCATATCATAGAGAGCAACCGGCAGCGTATACATATTTTCAGAACGAAGCAGTATACTCGCAAGGATAAAGTCTGCAAATGGTGCAATGAATGAAAACAGGGCCACGACAGCAATGATCGGCTTGGCAAGTGGCATGACGATTTGGAAAAAGATCCTGAGATGTCCTGCACCGTCCATCTTGGCTGATTCATCCAGCTCTTTCGGAATTGTATCCAAATAACCTTTCATCAGCCATGTGTTCATTGGTATCTGACCACCGACGTATACGAGGATCAGCCCGATATGAGTATCCAATAGATCCGTTAACAGCGCCAGGACGAAAATGGCGATCAATGCCGCGAAGTTAGGGATCATCTGCAGGATCAAGAATGTCATCAACCCGTTTTTCCGTCCCGCAAAACGATAACGGGAGAAGGAATAAGCCGTCAAGCTTACCAGGAGAACCGTAAGTGCCATCGTTGACAAACTTACTTTTAGTGAATTCCAGTACCAAATCAGATAGTTGCTTCGTTCAAGATCGAATAATTCCTTATAATGAGCAAGCGTCGCATTTTTAGGAATGATGGATGATCCTGATAAACTCTGCCCTGGATTAAAGGAAGAGCCGATGATCCAGGCTACAGGGTAAAGGATGATCGCAAACATAATACCAATGGCTAGATAAGAAAATGTTAAACGTATGAGTTTCTGTCTTTTCATATTCATCTTTACATCATATCCTCTTCTTGGAATGATTTCGTGCGTTTAAACTGCCAGATCGCTACTGTGATGACGATTATGGATAGCAGTAATGTGATGGCGGCTGCTTTGGAGTATTGAGCCGACGTCATCGTCAGGCTGTAAATCCATGAAATCAGGATATCTGTCCCACCTGCGTTCTGGCCTGTTAAAGCCGGACCACCGCCATTGAATAAATAAATAACGTTGAAGTTGTTAAAGTTGAATGTATATTGGGTGATGATGATCGGTGCCGTCGCAAATAATACAAGCGGCAGTGTGATATTCTTGAACTTCTGGAATATCGAAGCTCCGTCAACCGTCGCAGCCTCATACAATTCATCAGGAATCGATTGAAGCACGCCAGTTGTCATGGCAAAAATGAACGGGAATCCAAGCCACGTCTGAATGAAGATCAAAGCCAGTCGTGTATACATCGGCTCTGTCATCCAAGGTAACTCCCCAATTCCCAAGGCTGCGAGAATGTCCCGGTTGATCGTCCCAAACGACTCATTGAACATACCTGCAAAAACAAGAATGGAAACGAATGCAGGAATTGCCCAAGGCAGAATGAATACTGTACGAATAATCGCTTTTCCTTTCAGATCCTTTTGATTCACGAGGATAGCCAGGAAAATCCCAAGAGATACTTGAAGTGTCGTCGCTCCAAATGTCCACACAAGCGTCCATGCTAAAACAGTAATGAATGTTTCTCTCCAAATATCAATCTTAAAGATATCCACAAAGTTCTGAATCCCGACCCAATCAACCAGCTTTGCCGGCGGAGAATGATAAAGATCATAGTTTGTGAATGCCAGCAGGACAACGAAGATGATCGGGAAGATGACTACGAAAACAAGGAGCAGGAAGCCTGGGGACATGATAAGATAAGGAAATCCGTTATCTACCAAGTTTCTGTATTGCTCTCTGATTGTGCTAAGCTGTTCCCCTCTATCTCTCTTTTCTCCATTTACATATGCATCTCGTAAATTAAATAGATAAAAACCGATTCCGAATAATAAAACGATGATTGCGAGAATTCCATATACCATCAGGAAGATGGAGTGATCTCCGTAGGATACGTCCGTTCCAAGCGTTATGATCCCCCACAGACCGTAACTGATCAAATCCCTGAATACCAGGATAAAAGCGGCTGCCATGACCAGGAAAAATCCGCCCTTTACGTACTGCTTATGATACAACTGACCGAGTCCCGGGATGATGGACAGGGCCAGCGCTGTTTTTCTATGTTTTGATTGATAGGATTGTCGCTCCATCCTATAGTCCCCTTTCTATACTTCAACTTGTTTACTTAAGCTTCAAGAGCTTTAGGAGGCAGAAACGTATTTCTTCCTCTTAAAGCCCTTGAATAGGTCCTTAAAAGGATAGCAGTACCTCTCCATTGGGAGAAGGTACCGCTATAATTTCATTAATTTGAATGATTCGCTTCGATATTTTGCTGGATTTGCTTAACTGCTGCATCAAGAGCCGCCTTAGGTTCTTGCTTACCAGTTACAACCGTTTGAAGTGAATCAGCCATTGGTCCCCAAACCTCTCCCATTTCTTGAATGTTAGGCATTGGAACTGCATATTGAGACTGTTCAGCAACCGCTTTGGCACCTGGGTTCTCAGCAATTGCAGGATCGTCGATCAACCCTTGGTTTGTCGGCACTTCCTGTGTTTGTTCGAAACGTAATTTAGCATACTCATCCTGAGTGATGAACTCGATGAACTTTTGAGCCCATTCTTTGTTTTCAGAGTATCCGGATACATGCCATCCTTTAACACCCATGAATGTTTTCATTGGCTCTCCGTTTGGAAGCTTAGGCATAGCAGAAATGCCGATGTCAATTCCTGCATCTTTGTAACCTTGGAAAGACCATGGTCCATTCATAACCGAAGCAACTTTTCCTTCACCGAATAACCCGTCCATTGCAGAACCACCGTTTTCTCCAATGATACCTTTAGGGAATAAACCTTCTGTGTACCATTTTTGAATGTATTCAGTACCTTCTACAGCACCTTCATTGTTCAAGCCAAGGTCTTTTGAATCTAAAGCTCCATCATTTTCAGCGAATACATATCCGCCGAATCCACCGATTGGAGCATGAGCGAAGTAGAAGTTATCCCACAGCGCTAAGAAACCGTAGTTTCCATCTTTCGTGAAATCTTTAGCGAATGTATACACTTCATCCATTGTTTTTGGCGCTTCTTCCATCAATTCTTTGTTATAAACAAATACCGGCGTTTCAGAAGACTTAGGAAGACCATAAAGTTTTCCATCATAGCTTTGAGCTGTCATTGAAGATTCAGTGAAGCGGTCTTCAATTTCCCCGTCAACCTCTAATGGTGCAATGTGACCTGCAAGAGCAAGTTCACCAATTTGATCATGTGGTAAAGTCAAAACGTCAGGACCCGTTCCGGCAGGACCGTCCAAACGTAATTGTTCTTTCATTTTAGTAGCCATTTCTACTTCTTTCACTTCTAGTTCGATACCAGTTTCTTCTGTAAACTTGGCACCTACTTCATCCAGCCATCCAGTTTTCTCTTGGTCTTCCCAGATAACCAGTTTTTCAGGCTTGTTAGCATCGTCAGCTTTTTTCTCGCTGTCTTTGTTTCCTGAAGACTGTTCTTCACGGTTAGGACCACAAGCAGCCAACGCCCCTAAAACAAGCATAACTACCATTAATAATGATAATGCTTTCTTCATCTTGACCCCTCCTAAGTATAGGTAAAATAATATTTCCCCGATTGTACAACCGTTTGCACACACAACTAGAATCCGGTGCAATAGACACCGCTTACAATTATGTGTGAAAGCGATTGCACAACCTATTACCTATTATACAAATTAAATATGATTTAGCAATAGTTTTTTAAATATTTTTGAGTTTTATAGAAAAATATTAAAACGCTTCCACGTTGAAGATTTGTTTTATTGACAACACTCTGAGAGTAGACTACTCTTTAAATGAAAATGCAAAAAGGAGGATACACGGATGTTACTAGAAGCGATTTATCATCGTCCAAAAGATAATTATGCATACGCTTGCACTAATGAAGAGCTCCATATCAGAATAAGAACGAAGAAAAATGATATTAAAACCGCAGTTCTCCTCCACGGCGACCCGTATCATTGGGAAAACGGGGAGTGGATTTATGATAAAAAAGAAATGATCTTGTCAGGTACCGATCAACTATTCGATTACTGGTTCGCTTCATTGAAACCTCCTTTCAGGCGCCTCCGTTACGGTTTTCTCCTGAATGACGGAGATAAGGAAATTTTTTATGGAGAAAAAGGGTTTTCCGATCATCCTTCGGCGGACATCGGTGATTATTTTTGTTTTCCATTCTTAAATTCAATTGATGTTTTTCAGGCTCCTTCGTGGGTAAAAAACACGGTCTGGTATCAAATCTTCCCTGAACGATTTGCAAATGGCAACAGAAAGAACGATCCGAAGGGAACCCTTGAATGGAACAGCACAGACCCTTCAAGAACAAATTTCTTCGGCGGCGATCTGGAAGGGGTCATCGAAAACATCCCTTACCTCAGAGAATTAGGCATCTCAGGGATATATTTCACTCCAATCTTCAAGGCTCATTCCAATCACAAATATGATACAATCGACTATTTCGAAATCGATCCGCAATTCGGCACAAAAGAAACGTTGAAGGAATTAGTGCGTACATGTCATGATAACGGAATAAAAGTCATGCTGGATGCCGTTTTCAATCACAGCGGCTTCTATTTCTCACACTTTCAGGATGTTCTGAAGAATGGTGAAAAATCGCCTTACCGCGACTGGTTTCATGTGAGGGAATTCCCATTGAATACTGAGAGTATACCGCCGAATTATGAGACGTTCGCTTTTGAGGCTTCCATGCCTAAATTAAACACCGAAAACAAAGAAGTACGCGATTATTTACTCGACGTCGGACGGTATTGGGTGAAGGAGTTCGATATCGACGGCTGGCGCCTTGATGTCGCAAACGAAGTGGATCACCAGTTCTGGAGGGATTTTAGAAGAGAAGTAAAATCGATCAAACCTGATTTGTATATCCTCGGAGAAATATGGCACGATTCAATGCCTTGGCTGAGGGGTGATCAGTTTGACGCGGTCATGAACTACCCTTTCACAACGAATATGATAAACCTGTTTGCCAAACAATCCATCTCTCCGGCTCAATTTGTTGAGAATTTGACTAGCGTCATCCATATGTACCCGAAAAATGTCACCGAAGTGAACTTTAACCTGGTTGGGAGTCATGACACCCCGAGAATACTGACAGAGTGCGGAGAGGATATACGCAGACTGAAACAGATATATAGCTTCATGCTGTCTTTCACAGGGACACCATGTATATATTACGGAGACGAAATCGGTATGACCGGTGCCCAAGATCCAGGGTGCAGAAAATGCTTCCCATGGGAAAAGGAAAAACATAACGAAGCACTTTTCCACCATATACAAAAACACATCGAGCTTCGCCGTTCCCATCCACTGCTTGCTAATGAAGGGAACCTTTCTTTCTTACCGGCCGAACTCCATGAAGGATGCATCGCTTTCACTAAATCAAATGGGGAAGATACCATCTTCATTCTTCTGAATTGCAAGGATGAAGAGACAACTTACTCGCTGCCCTTTGATTTAAAAGGAAAGAAGATCGTCAACCTATGGAATAATGAAGAATTCGCTGCCGAAGCAGAAACCATTGAAGTTGAACTTGAAGAATTCGGTTTTGCCATCCTTCATCTTTAACGTTGTTCGCTTGTAACCACGGGACTAACTCATTTTGATGAGTTAGTCCCCTTCTCTCTTTTATCCGAACTTTTCATAGCAAGGAGTAATTTTATGACTAAAAATACAACGAAAAAGATGACCTTGTTTGCTCTCACATGGCCTATCTTCATTGAAATCTTTCTTCATATGCTCATGGGGAATGCCGACACACTCATGCTCAGCCAATACTCTGATGATTCCGTGGCCGCTGTCGGAGTTTCCAATCAAATCCTGTCCCTCATCATTGTGATGTTCGGCTTTGTCGCTACCGGCACGGCGATACTTGTAGCACAGCATTTAGGAGCGAAAGAGGATACATTCGCAGGAGAGATTTCTCTCGTTTCACTCGCCGTGAATCTTCTGTTCGGACTATTACTAAGCATTGCTTTGATTCTATTCAGTAAACCGATACTTTCTTCCATGGATCTGCCACAGTCATTGATGGATGAGGCGTCATCTTATCTAAAAATCGTAGGTGGATTCGCATTTATACAGGCGCTTATCATGACTGCCGGGTCGATCATGAGGAGCTACGGCTATACGAAAGATGCCATGTACATCACGATCGGAATGAATATCATCAACGTGATCGGCAATTACTTGTTTATTTTCGGACCTTTCGGCATCCCTGTTTTAGGGGTTGAAGGTGTGGCCATTTCAACAATCACATCCAGGCTGCTTGGGCTTATTGCCGGGATCATCGTGATCAGGAAGAGAATACCTTCCGCTTTACCGATTAAAAAGTTATTCAGTCTTCCTTTTTCCCATATAAAGAATTTGCTGCGCATCGGGATTCCGTCAGCAGGGGAACATTTATCTTATAATGGTTCGCAAATGGTCATTACGTACTTTATCGCAAGCATGGGCACCCATGCACTCACTACAAAAGTGTACGCACAGAACCTAATGATGTTCATCTTTTTATTCAGTGTAGCCATCAGTCAGGGGACACAAATATTGATTGGACACCTGGTAGGTGCAAGAGATTACGAAAGTGCGTACGAGAGGTGCTTGAAAAGCTTAAAAATCGCCATTGTTATTTCACTCGCAATGGCGGGGATCTTTACACTATTTGCAGATCCTCTGTTCCGTATTTTCACAGATAATGAACAAATTATCTCACTCGGAAAAATATTAATCTATTTAACCATCATCCTGGAGCCAGGCAGAAGCTTTAACCTGGTCGTCATCAATTCATTAAGGGCCACTGGTGATGTCCGCTTCCCAGTCTATATGGGTATCCTTTCGATGTGGGGTGTCAGTGTCACCTTGTCGTATGTACTCGGAATCTGGTTCGGTCTCGGACTTATCGGCATTTGGATTTCCTTCATTGCAGATGAATGGCTGAGAGGATTAATCATGCTGAAGCGATGGCGCTCCAAAGTATGGATGAAAAAAGGTTTTGTAACAAGGAAAGAATTAGAAAATTAGAGAATCACATAATCATACCTCAATCCGCAAACAAGCTATTTAATTTTAATAGCTTGTTTTTTATAGCTATGTAAACCCCCATTATTATCAACAACGGCGTTTCCAGATACATTATTTTGATTCGGGGTCTACAAATATTATTATTTATGTAAGGTTTTTTAACATTAAAACGCTTACATCAAAAAATAGTACTTGATATTTTGTTATTTTCTGAATATGATAAATAATATAACAAATTGATGTTATAAAACCTTACATCAAAATACAAAACAGTCTTTAAGGAGGAAAATCCATGAAAAAAGTGGAAGCGATCATTCGGGCAGAGGCTTTTATTTCATTACGTGAGTCCCTGAGTCATCGGGGATTCAGCGGATTAACGGTTTCCGAAGCAGCCGGATGCGGGAAGCAGAAAGGAAAACAGGGAATCTTTCGCGGAAATAAGTTTGAAATCAATCTGGTTCCGCGCGTTAAGGTAGAAATGGTTGTCGACGATGATCAAGTGGAAGGAATCATTGACCTGATAGTGGAACAGTGCAGTACTGAAACCGTCGGGGACGGGAAGATTTTTATTTACCCAGTTGAAGAGGTTGTCCGGATCCGCACAGGAGAACGCGGAAAAAAAGCAGTTCTATAAATCACTCTTTCATAAAAAGGAACAACTGTTTATAAAACACTTATTATTTAACAATCGGAGGGATATCATTGATTAAAAAAATTACTGTATTGCTGCTTCTGTCACTTGGTATTAGTACTTCCGCTCTAGCCGCTGCCCCATCAACAGAAACCGTTCAAGCTTCTATGGACTCTATGTGGGTCATGATTGCCGCCTTTCTGGTATTCTTCATGCATGCCGGTTTTGCAATGGTCGAAACGGGATTCACCCGTGCAAAAAACGCGCTTAATATCTTGATGAAAAATTTCCTCACCGTTTCAATAGCATCCGTACTCTATTTCATTATTGGTTTTGGATTGATGTTTGGCAGCAGTGCCAATGGATTCATCGGAATTGACAGCTTCTTTCTTGCAGGGCGTGAAGATATCGGCTTCTTCCTTTTCCAATCAGTATTTGCCGCCACCTGTGCCACAATCATCTCGGGAGCCGTTGCCGAACGTATGAAACTGAAAAGTTATATTTTATTGACGATCGTCATGACAGGTGCTATTTATCCCGTTGTCGGCCATTGGGTGTGGGGCGGCGGATGGATTTCTGAAATGGGGTTTGTTGACTTTGCCGGATCTACAGTCGTTCATTTAACAGGAGCTGTAGGGGCTCTTATAACGGTCTTATTCTTGGGTGCCCGTATCGGAAAATACTCCAAAGGTAAAGCAAATGCCATTCCAGGTCACAATATCCCTTTAGGAGCACTCGGTGTCTTTATTCTCTGGTTCGGCTGGTTCGGATTCAATGGAGGCAGCAGCTTGGCAGCAGACCCTGAACTGGTGCCTCGCGTCATCACAACAACATTATTCTCAGCATCTGCCGCAATCCTTTCGTCAGCCCTATATACGTTAATCAGATTCAAAAGGGTCGATCCATCCTTGACCCTCAACGGAGCATTGGGAGGATTAGTCGGAATCACAGCAGGATGTGCTAACGTATCATTGGCAGGCTCTCTCATCATCGGGCTCATTGCCGGTGTCATTCTCGTGGAGTCTGTAACAATTCTTGATTCAAAATTCAAGATTGATGACCCTGTAGGTGCCATTGCAGTGCATGGTATATGCGGCATTTGGGGAACTGCAGCGGTCGGGCTATTCGATATCCAAAACGGATTATTTTACGGCGGCGGCGCTTCATTACTTGCGGTACAATCGTTGGGGATTGCAGCTGTAATCGCGTGGACAACAGTCACAGTTGGCGGCTTCCTGTTCATCGTCACCAGATTCTCAAGCATACGGGTATCAAGAGAAGAAGAATTGTCAGGACTTGATTTCACAGAACACGGGTCGAATGCTTATGAACTTAAAGATACCGTGCTGGAATCAAATGCAGCACCTTCTCCATTCGGTACTGAACTGGTAGAGCGTCTAAACTCGATCGGTACCGGTAAGATGAGCAACGCGGATCAGCGGAATACCGTTTGATCCATCCTTATACTCTGACCCGTCCGTATAAGCGGATGGGTCTTTTTCGTGTAGATAGGGAGCTTGTTTCCTTCACTCTTGATGAGCATCCGCCCCCCCTCCCCCATCTTCACACATCATAAAAGCCCGAAACGGGGTTTCACCGCTTCGGGCTTCTCTAATCAAACCAGAATACAACGTTCATTTTCTACTCAACTATTTGTATACCATAATCCTCAAACCACACATGAATCTGTCCCAGATGAGCCAGAAGCTGCGGACCTGTCATCAACTGTCCGTACCAAGGAACCTGGAATGCCGCCCCGCCGGTCTTGACAATTTCCTTTAGCTTTTGTTCGTTAAATAATTCATACAGTACACTGGATTTATTCTCTAACATTTCATTCAACCAATCACTCACTATTTTTGTATAGACAGGATGATGCGTTTTGGGATATGGACTTTTCTTTCGATAAAGGACTTCATTCGGCAAAATCCCTTCCAATGCTTTCCTGAGTATCCCCTTTTCCCTGTTTTGATGCATTTTCATCTCCCACGGGATATTCCATACGTATTCTACCAATCTGTGATCGGCAAATGGAACCCTTACTTCGAGGCTCGCCCCCATGCTCATCCGGTCTTTGCGGTCCAAAAGCGTTGTCATGAACCAGGTTAAATTCAGATAGAATAATTGCCTCCTCTTCGTTTCCACTTCATTTTCACCGTCCAATAGAGGCGTCTCTGCAACCGTCTTATCATATTGAGAAAGTACATATTCCTGAAGGTTCAACTTTTTGTTCCAATCATCCTTTAAAAGACCTTGTCTTTCTGCAACCGATCGCATCCACGGGAAGCCTCTGCGGTTAAAGTCATCCTCACGGTGGAACCAGGGATAGCCCCCGAATATCTCATCCGCACACTCACCGGAAAGTCCGACGGTAAAGTCATTTTTTATTTCCTTGCAAAACCATAAGAGAGAGGAGTCGACGTCTGCCATTCCGGGCAGGTCCCTTACATGAACCGCTTCAGTCAAATAATCCTTTAGTATCTGCTGGCTGATGACACAGCGATGATGGATGGTATTGAATTCTTTGGACATCTTTTCAATCCATGGAGCATCTGAATTTGGCTGGAAATCACTCTTGGTAAAATACTGATCATTTTCTTCGTAATCGATTGAGTAGGTATGAAGATTCCCTTTTCCTTCCTCCCGGTAAGTATTGGCGGCGATTGCAGTAATTGCGCTGGAGTCCACCCCCCCTGACAGGAACGAACAGAGAGGAACATCTGATACCAGCTGCCGTTTGATGGCATCGGACAACAGGAATCGTACATTGGCGACAGTTTCCACAAATGATTCTTTATGTTGTTCACTCTTCACGTTCCAGTATCTCCATATTTTCAGCCCGTCTCTCGAGAATATCAATGCATGGGCCGGACGCAGTTCCTTCATATCTTTAAATACCCCTTCACCAGGTGTCCTGGAGGGTCCCAGGCCCAATACTTCCGCCAAACCCTGGTGTGTCACTTGCGCTTTACTCTCAGGATGAGCAAGCAAAGCTTTTATTTCCGATCCAAATACAAGTCCCCCATCTTTTTCAAAATAAAATAAGGGTTTAACACCCATACGGTCCCTTCCTATGAATACTTGCTCCTTTTGACTGTCCCAAACAGCAAAGGCAAAAATTCCATTTAAATGATTTACACATTCCTCGCGCCATTCTATATATGACGTCAATAGAACTTCCGTATCGGAGTGCCCTTTGAATGAATATCCTTTCCCTTTTAACACGGCGCGTATGTCTTCAGTATTGTATAACTCGCCGTTATAACAGATCGTAAAGGTATGTTCCTGATGAATAATGCTCATCGGCTGTCTCCCGCCTTCAGGATCCACTACTATCAGCCGTTTATGACCAAATGCCGCATGTTGACCAACCCAAGTATTCGTTTCATCCGGACCCCTTTTAGACAATGTCTCTGCCATTTTCTCCACTAATTTTTCCTGGTTTGAAAGATTTCGTTTATAATGTATCCAACCTGTAATTCCGCACATTGTGATCATCCTCACTTTCTGGTCAATCAAACTGGGCTCTCTGACACATAGATTATCTTATGCAATTCAAGATAAATGGTTAATTGCCTCACTCAATCTTTACATGAATGAAATATGATAATTATGATAAGAAATGTAGTTAAGGAGGGATATTCATTTGAGTAACATTTACCGATCAAACATCCTAAAATCCCAAAAGAGAGCATTTTCAGAAGGAACCGTCCTTTTTGATGAAGACATTTGGCTTTTTTTTGAAATAGATGCAGAAGAAGAATCAGAACTGGAGTTTTATATCAATCATGAAATCAGGCTTTTCAGGGAAGATACCTGGATCACAGGCGTACTATTGGAAAACGGGGTTGTCGCCACTCCTTATGAACGAATAAGAATGCATGATGGAGACAGGATCCAAATAAAGAAGAACATTCTCTTTTCATTGGAAAACCTGATCGATGACATTTCTGATGATGCTTTCCTTCAATTCATATCTACCTTAAACAATTTAAACTACTCACTATATGATTGTATATTCTGTCACAATCATCTCGTTTTCCTTGGCAGCCAGAAAATGAAGCAGGGCGTTAACTTTATTAATTTTGATAATGGCGAGGAAGTATGTGCAGTCCAGCATCACTTTACTTATTTCAAAAAGAAGCGGGACCGCTTCGAGTTCACACTCAGTACAGGAAAGCGGATCGTAATCGAGAATTTCAATCTATGACACGGCAAAAACGTGCTTTACCGAATCCAGTCGGCAAAGCACGTTTTTTCTTTTGAATAGAGTCAAGGTCTAACTCCCTTGGATGGGAACTAAATTACGCAACTTTAAGAATTCGTCCATTTTGCACGGAGTCATCGGCTTTTCGATCAAGAAACCTTGAGCGTAGTCACAACCTAACTGTTTGAGCAGCTTAAGCTGTTGGACCGTCTCCACGCCCTCAGCCACCACTTTCAAGTTCAAGCCCTGCCCCATCATTGACACGGATTGGACGATCGCGATATCAGGGGAATGATCGTTCATATTGCGTACAAAAGATCTGTCTATTTTTAATATATCAATCGGTAAATGTTTCAGGTAGCTTAAAGAGGAATACCCTGTTCCGAAGTCATCAATCGCGAGCCTGACTCCTATATCAGAGAGCGCCTGCATGACCTGAATCGAATAGGGTGCATCGTGCAGCATGATGGTTTCTGTCAGTTCCAGACAAAGATACTCCGGATGCAGACCTGAAATTCTCAATGCTTCCTTCACATCACTTAGAAATGAGGGGTGCTGGAACTGAATGGCTGATACGTTTACGGAAACATAGAAATCACCAAGCCGTTTATCCCTCCAGGATTTCAGCTGCTCACACGCACCGATTAATACCCATTTTCCCACTTCCTGAATCAATCCGGTCTCTTCTGCCAACGGGATGAACTCCGCCGGGGAAATAAGACCCATCTCTTCATGCTGCCATCTGAGAAGTGCTTCACACCCAACAAGCGTCTCATTTGGAACATCTATGATTGGCTGATAGGCAATGAATAATTCATTTTTAGCAATGGCTTTACGCAATTGAGCTTCCATTTCCACTTTTCGAAGTGTTTCTTCATTCATATCCCTTGAGAAGTAGACCGTATTGTTACCCCCTCTCGACTTTGCGTAATTTAAAGCGGCATCCGCGTTGCGCAGCACTTCGGAGGATTTTTCCCCATCCCTTGGATAAATACCGACCCCAATGCTTACGGTCATATAGAATTCCTTTCCCTCATAGGAAAATGGTTCTCTGATCACGTTTAAAATAGTTTCAGTCAAGGAGGAGATGTTTTCCTCATTCACATTTTTTGATAGCAGAACAGTAAATTTATCCCCGCTGAACCTGCCGAGGTACGCTCCTTTGGGAAGTGTTTCCCCCAGACGCTGGGCAAGTTCTTTAATGATAAGATCACCTGCTCTGTGACCCAGCGTATCATTGATGATTTTAAAGCGGTCAATATCCATGAAAAGCACGGCTAACTCACGTCTTTTCTTTTTTGCCCGCTGAATATGTTCATCGATAATTTCCCTGAACCTTTGTTTGTTCGGTAAATCGGTGTCTCCATCATAATATGCCAGTTGAGTGATTTTCTTTTCCGACTGCCTTTGCTGAGTGACGTCTTTACCTATTCCGAATATACCGACACACTGACCGTTTACCGTGATTGGAATATTCTTTATTTGAAAGTAGTTGATTTTTCCTTCCTTAGTGGCAATCGGAAGATCATAATACTGTTCCCTTCCGTCCATTGCACGATAGAAGTGTCTCCTGACTCTTTGCTGATCCTGCTTCATGATATAATTCAATGCGTTTTTACCGATCATCTCTTTTTCATTGTAACCGAATGTTTTCATAAAAGAGGGATTTAGTGAAGTAAACCGTCCCTTCAAGTCGGTGCTGTAAACAAAATCTGTATTATTGTCAAAAAGCGACCGGTAATACTCTTCGGAAATCTCAATATTTTGTGTGAGTTCTTTAATATCAGTGGAAGCGGTATTGATCAGGTTCGTCAATGACATCATGGCATTCGCTTCAGGAGCCAGCTGAAAATCTGTCTGAAAATCCTTTAATGGCTCCCTGACCTCTTCCGAAATCCCTAAATAGGTCAAGGAATGTGCCAGGAGTTTGGGTTTCCTGTTTGAATCATAACCAAATTCACCATAGGAGAAAAAGCCATTGACGCTGGCAACATCATTTAATTTGGAAAGCTCCTGATTGGTAAAATCACGTATATTGCGTTTTCTTGCAACACAATTGTACACAAAGTGAGACTCCACCGGACGCCGTTTAAGCTTGTTCAATTGCTTGGTAGTGGATTGCAGTAAATCCTGGACATTTACGAAGCCGAAACTTACCATGTCCCCCTCGTTCAGTTCCCTGCTTACTTCGATCGCACCGTGCGGCAAAATGTTAATGACATAAACAGCTGTTTTTTCATTCCCATCTTGAAATAAAAATGGAAATTCAATAGAAGAATCGGGAAGTTCTTTGACAAAAGCTTTACCTAAATACCTCTCAAGCAGCTGAAGAGGCTTTTTATGATTTATTTCATAAATGATATTCGTGTCAGCTTTCGTTATTTCAAACGAAGGACCGACCTCCTGCCAATGTTCAAGTGCATATGTATGAATATGTAATTCAGAATGATTCATAGAAACGGCTGCCAATCCGTCACGGGTTATTCTGTCATTGGTGAATACAAATGAAGGACGCACTTGCGGATCATCTGCACATACTCCCCCGACGATCTTGAATTCATCGCTCTGCTGGGTGACCCCCTCCAGGATATCCGATATATTCATTTTTAGGTGACTGACAAAAAGTATCACCGCTTTGGTATCAAACCGGATCAGTTCATTATGCAATTGTTCGCCATCTCTGCGATTAAGATCTGCTCCGTCAAGCAGATAAGCATTGACTTCTGTCTTTTCAAAAGCTGTAAAAGAAAGGACGACGTCAGAAGTAAGCTTCCCCTCGTATATTTGACTATTTGAACTGCAGCCGATAAGCGTTGCATGGGGTAATAATTCATTTACTTCTTTTTGAAGCGAATGAATAAACGTAATTGAAGAATGACCGACGAAGGCTTGAATGAGGAGAGAAGGAAATAAATCTAATTCATTCTCTTTAATAAATTGCTTTAAGGAGTTTTCGCCTTTGTATATGTACTGAAAAGACGTAATCATATTCCACACCTACTCTAAAAAGACATGATACTACAAAAATACCACAATTCGACAGTTTTGGATATTTATTTTTTATGCTTTTTAATGCCGCTATTGATTTCCGTGGAAGACTTCGCTTTCCGCGGGTAGCCCGTGAGCCTCCTCGGTCGTACCTCCCTGTGGGTCTCACATAAGCTACTTTTCCCGCAGGAGTCTACGTCTTCCACTCCAATCAAACGCTAGAACCGGTTAACACAATCATTCCTATCTCCCTGAAAGCCGTAAATGTATGTATTTCTTGAATATGGTAACATTCTCAAAACTTCGCATACAATCATTTTACTATCAATTAATCCACCACAACAAAAAAAGCCTGCTGAAAGCAGACTCTTTTTCCAAACAGTATTAAAATCCAAGCGGCAGCTGAAATCCTAAGATGAGTACGAGGATAAGGGCGATGATCAATTGGATCCAGAACATTTTCGTACTTTTGCCTTTGTTCATGCGTACGAGGATCATTTCAAACATACCGATGACCCAGATCCCGACCAATGCCTTTATTCCATACAATGCAGGATTGATGCCTTGGTGTTTCCAGAACAATAAAGCCCCCGTCAGGATGATAAGCAGATAAAACAGGCGAAGAATCATCTGGACTACTTTCATACCTTTGGCTTTGCCGGCATTATGTAATCTTACGGCTACAAAGAAAAGGATAATCGCAATGACCCAAGTTGTAATATGGGCATGTGTGTTATCAAACATAGTGAACCTCCCACAGAATAAGAATGTTTAGACTCATAATATATTACCACATACCATTCAGTAACAGAAATGTAACCACTTACTGTAACTGATTTGTCAAAATTCCGATTCCCTCCACTTCAATCTCGACCTCGTCCCCCGCCTTTAAGAAGCGTGGCGGATTAAACCCTTTTCCTACGCCGGCCGGAGTCCCTGTCGCAATGATATCCCCCGGTTCGAGGGTCATCCCTTTTGATAGAATCGAAATAATGTCAGGGATCCTGAATATCATCAGGTCAGTACTTGAAGACTGCCGCACCTCCCCGTTTACACGTGTCCTTATCGTAAGTTGATGGGGATCTTCGATATTATCTTTCGTGACGATATATGGACCGATCGGGCAGGTAGAGTCCAAGCTTTTACCAATGAAGAATTGACCATGTTTTTTCTGCAGGTCCCGTGCTGTAAGATCATTTACAATCGTGTATCCGAAGACGTGATCCATCGCATCCTCAAGTGCGATGCCTTTCCCTTTTTTGCCGATCACTACCGCCAGTTCACCTTCGTAATCCAGCTCATCCGTTACATCATCATGCACAGGGATGATTCGTTTGTGTCCAATTACCGTATTGGTCGCTTTGGTAAAAATCATGATATGTTCAGGGATGTCTTTTTCACTCCCCATTTCAATGGCATGTTCCCGGTAGTTCTTGCCTACACACATGACATTCCTTTTTACAGCCGGTATAGGCGGAAGCCATTCAATTTCGTCAAAAGAATACGTATAGTCATTTATAGTACTTTCACGCCTGGCGAGACTTAATAGCCCGTCTGCTTTTCGAAGAAACTCCTCTCCGATTTTTATGGCTTCCTGCACGTCCTGCGGAAATTCTGAACCATAGACTTTCGATAAACTTACAAGATCAATAACGTGTTCCCCTTCCACTACCCCATATGTTTCTTTTGCATTCACTTCAAAACTCGCCAGCTTCATCCGCTTTCCATCCCCTTTACTCCGTCAATTAGATTGGTAAACTACAATTCTCCTTTTTTCATCACAGAACTTTTCCCATAACTAAGTACGCGCCAAAGCTTCTCCACCGGACCATACCTGAATTTGGACAGCCAGATCTCAGAAAGAAGCATCTGGATGACGAAGATTCCAATGGCCAAGTACGTTCCTGTGGTCAGTGTCACTTCCCCATAAAGACCAAAGCCGTAAGAATAAAAGATCAAAGTGCCTATAACCGACTGCATTAGATAATTGGTCAACGACATCCTTCCTGCAGATGCAAGGGGCTTGGTCCATTTTTTCATTTTTTTATTCTCTAATAATAAAGCCAGGATTACTGCATAAGATACTGATAAGAAAGGACCTCCGAGATAATCCTGTATATAAGAATAAGCTGCATTCGATTCTATCAGTATAGGAAGCATCTTGATTGCGACACTAGTGATCAGAAGTCCCGCGCCAAGCAGCATCCATTTTCTTTTATTGGCACCGACTTTTTCAAGCAGGTTCAATTTCCCTGCTCCTGCACCAATCATCATCACAGGAAGAATGGAAAGGATCAGGAATAGGAGATTGCCCGGTGAATTCACCGTATACCAATCACTGAAACGCTGCTGGATAATGTCAGTGAAGCTGCCGGAAGCGTATGCTGCGACAGAATCCTGGACTGCAGCGATATTCGTATAATGAGCAACACCTGCAGGATCTGAGAATGTCATTAACACTAATAAAATACTAAAAAACAATTGAGGCAGAAGAAGCAGCAAACTCCCCAGCATCAATAAATGCTTCCCTGACATTCTCATAAATACTAACAGAAGCATACCGAATACTGCATAATTCATCAGAATATCTCCTGACCAAATCAAGAAAGCATGTACAGAGCCGATACAAAGCAGTATCAACATTCTTCTTATTCCAAACGTATAAAAAGGCATTCCCTTTTTGTCAGCCCGCTCTTGTTGAATTGAGAGCCCATAACCGAACATCATCGCAAACAGCGGATAGAAGCTTGCTTGCACCAAAACATCAATCCATGGGTAAAGTGCTGTATCACTCGGTGTTTTCCACCAGGAATACGGGTCCATATAAAGAAATGGGGAATGAAATGAAATCATATTTATGATGAATATTCCCAAAAGTGACATTCCCCTTATAACATCCAAGCTGACGATGCGTTCTGATTCTTCAATCGGTGATAATGTTTTCATTCAATTTTCCTCCAGCATTTAATACTCTTTCATTGTACATGACAACTGCGATTTAGGCGATTATCACTCATTTCATCCTCTCACATAGAATAACAATAATTAACTTAGTCTTAAAGGTGTGAGTTACAATGCCCGCAATCGTAGGAATAGCACAAGTTGTAAGCGTCGGTTCCAGCGGCGTCTTTCATATTGGGGATGTGTTTTCAATCAATCCGATCTCGACTGCAAAAACCTTTGCTGGTGCAGGCTCTTTCATTACAGGTAAAGGGATTTCCGTCTATAACGAAAGCTCACTGACATACACGGTGGACGACGATGTTATGGACTCAGGTATAAACTTCAATTTATGAGGGTGATGCCAAATGAATTATTACCTTCAGCAAACCATTCAAATCCGCTTCATTAAAATAGGGGGAATGACGAACTCCTCCGTCTTACAGATAGGTACTTGCGGCCAAATAAATTCGAACAGTTATCTATACAATACCGGCGGGTTTACCGGACCCGCACCAGAAGCGAAAAAAAACGGAGGAGAAGCGGCAGCCGGGGGCCCGTCGGCAACTCCTCTTGTACCTTTACAAACTCCCGGGACAGCTTAATCCGCGGCGAAAGAAAGAGGTGTAAACATGAACCAATACTACATGACGCCACAACAGCTCTATCAATATATTGAAAAATTGAACACGAAAATTGTCGCGCTGGAACAAAAAGTCAATAAGCTTTCGGAAGAACTGACAACTGTCAAAGACTCCCCGAAAATCAATGTCGAAAGAATTGAATATAAATTTGATCAATTAAAGGTTGAATCGTTGGATGGCACACTTAATATCGGTCTGAACCCCGGCGGGCTCAAAGAAGAGATCGAGGATTTCGCCGTGGCTCCGAACGGTAAGAAAAAAACGGTAAAGGATATCACCCCTTACCGCGAAAAAATTACAGAAGAAGTAACAGCATACATTAAAAATGAGCTTCCTTCACTGATATCGGATAATGAGGTTCAGCTTCAGCGATCGATTGACGCCTCTTATCACGAAATGATCCAGAACGATTTGCTTAATCAAATGCCTCAGCGAATTGATTTTTATGTAAACAACATCCCGTTTGTAGAAGGAAAGCACACGGATGAAGAATGGAAGGATAAAATCATTTCAAAAATCAAACAAGATATTCAATCGGCACTCTTTTCATTCATGTCACAAATGCCCGATAATATGGAAGGAATGAAAAAGGATGAACCTACAAGTGATTAACCGGGAATTGTCAGTCGGCAACATTGAGATTGCAGGGGTGGCCAGTGCCTCCTTGGTACTGATTGGGGATGCTGACATCATACAGCTCGCATCAGCCTTTGATACTCCCCCTGAATCCCTGCTGATCGGCCCCTTCGTCCCTTTGACTCCGAAGGGTTAGTTGGTATGTTAAAAAGATATTCTATCGTGAATGAACTGTCGGGAATCACGCTTTCCTTCTCTTCCATCTATCAGCTTGGGGACTCACAAAATATTTTTTCTACAACGAAAGCCTTCGCTGTTCAGCGCGAAAAAGAGTTCTTCCTCAGCAGCGAAGGACGATTTGAGGCAGAAGTGTTCAATGAAGTCATAGTGCTCCCCCCCATCAACCCTGGAATATCAATAAGCAGATTGAACCTTTCACCCATCAAAGTCAACTGCATGAAAGTAGACGCAACAGCTTTTTCCTCCCTCGTTCACATAGGAAATACGAGTAACGTTTATATGGAATCAAGGGTGAAACATATCCGTCAACTTGAGGGTGATGCTGAATATGGTGAAGAAGAGATTGAAAAAATCGAAGAGTTGGAAATCCCTGCAGCGGAAGTTGAAGAAGGAGAACCCGTTGAGTTCGTTGAATTCAACAACAGGAAAAACGAAACTGACAATAAATGAACGCTCTCATCTTTATCACATAGATTAAAAGTGTAGACTACAAAAGAAGGATGTTTTATATGCCAGCGATAATAGGTCCGGTTTCCATTCTAAGTGTCGGCGGCGGGAATGTGCAATTTGGGGATACTGCCATCATTTCCCCAAAATCCGCCTCTAAATCGTTTGGAGGTTCAGGTGGATTCAATACAGGCCCATTCCAATTGACTTATAATGTCTTCAGTATCACAAACACATTTGATTGCAATGTGGTGGATCAGCCGATTACAGGCAATAATTAAAAAAGCAAAAAGTCAAATTCAGGGCTTTTTGCTTTTTGTTTTTAAACTTTTTTCATAGATTCCTGCTGTTGTATAATCTTTTAACCGCTCCGTTCAGTGCTTCCGTTTCTTCCGTTCGTTGCTTTTTTTTGTTTTGACTAATTTTGATGACGGCTGTTTGCGGATCCATTTGATGAATTTGCTTATCTTTTCATCTCTCCTTAAGTTTTCGATGGAATTGAGCCTCGCACCCAGCTCTTCATTTGTGTAGAGGGAATGGATCTGTTTATGACAAGCCATACACAATTCAGCTGTCGGCATGAAGGAACCGCCTACTTCTTTTGGAGTCAAGTGATGAACCGTGGTGGCAACCTGCTGCCGTGCACAAAGTTCACATGTTCCGCTTGCTTTATTCCTCATACTCATCAGCTCCTCTTTTCGTATTTTGTTCTATCATTCCCTGTTTGACCCCATATGAAAAGCCGCTCCAAAGAATGATATCCTGAAGCGGCTTGTTTTCTTAAAGTTCCAATAAATGGCCTCCGTCAAAGAAATAGAGGTATTTTTCAGATACTGTTACCTTCCATATTGATTCCAAGGCTCTTGTATAAAGTTCAATTTGGACTTTATAGCGGTTTTCGAGAATGTCTTTCGCCTCAACAAACCCATTTTCATACCGATCATGTATGCCGTCAGTTTTATAATCCAAAAGAACAAGACCTTTATCATCCCTGAATACACAGTCAATGACCCCTTGAACAAGAATCGTCTCTTCGACAGGTTCATCTCCAATATCAGATATTTCGCTTAGAGGAACACTCATGCTGAATGGGATCTCCCTTTGTATGTTGGTTGTTTTCACCATTCGCTTACCTAGTTCACTTTCAAAGAAATGAAGGATATTCGGAACTGAAATGGACGTTTTTTGTTCTTCTGTCAAAATCTCTTTTCTGACCAGGTCTTCCAAGAGGATAGAGACCGCCTGTTCATCAGGCTTGCCCTCTGCAAAAGAAATATGCTGCATGACGGTATGCATGGCCGTCCCTTTCTCTGCCGGCGACAGCTCCTTTGTCTGCATAAATGCAGGTCGGTTATATACAGGCTTCTGCTGGCGCCTGAGCAATTCTACACTTGAAGATTCATCCCTTATTTCATACATTCGTTTCAATTCTGATACCGACTGTTTTGAACGCAGGCTGGCTGCCTTCATATTTGGATAATTCCATAAGAGACGTTCAAACACTTCTTCTTTATGGGCCGACTCCGAGTTGACCTCTTTTCCGTCTTTCACGTCTTCTTTCCAATCATCGCCTTGATCATCGGCAGTCCCTTCTTCTTCGATCAATTCGGACTTATGGATCTTGTTCACATTCCAGCAGGAAGGATGATGATATATTTCATCGTTCTGTCCAATTTCCCCTAGCTCACCTTCATGCAGCTCTTCACAGTGGGGATGACGGATGAGTGATGGTCCGATCCAATCAAGGTAGGATACCGCTCCTGCACGGTCAAAGTCAGGCAGCAGCCACTCATTTTCACTCATCGTTCCCTTCCATTTCTTCACTGATTTCTCGAAGCTCTTCACGGTACCGATCAGATATAGTTTTTCTTTGGCACGGGTAAGTGCAACGTATAATACCCTCATTTCTTCAGAAATAGCTTCCATCCGCTTCTTTCGTTTGAATGCCAGCTGTGGAAGGGACGGGTAGCTTATCCTTTTGTCGGGATCGGTAAACTTGCTTGCAAGCCCCAAGTCCTTGTCCAATAAGTACGAAGCATTCAAGTCCATCAGATTGAACTGTTTTGATGTGCCGGCTACAAAAACAACCGGAAATTCAAGCCCTTTACTTGAATGAATCGTCATTAAACGGACAACATCCTCCTGTTCACTCAGTGCCCTTGCCACCCCTAAGTCATCTCCCCGTTCTCTCATGCGGTCAATGAACCGCAGAAAGCGGAATAATCCCCTGAAGGTAGTGGATTCATATTGACGGGCCCTGTCATATAGTGCACGCAGATTGGCCTGGCGCTGCTTGCCTCCTGCCATTCCGCCTACGTAGTCATAGAACCGTGTATCACGGTATAACTGCCAGATCAGTTCTGTGACTGAGCCTTGCCGTGCCCTTGTTCTCCAGCGGTCAAGCTGATATAGAAATAATTTTACCTTTTCGAAGGTTTCTTCCCCGCCCGGGTTTGAAGGCTTCTGTTCAGCAAACTTTTTCAGCGCTTCGTAATAGCTGCCTGCCTTCGAATGAATGCGGATACTCGCTAACCCTTCTTCATCCAGACCTGCAATCGGGGATCTCAGGACCGAGGCAAGCGGGATATCCTGGTAAGGATTATCGATTACTTTAAGCAGAGACAGCATAATGGAAATTTCCGTTGCATCGAAATAGCCGGTGGACAAGTTCGCATAAATCGGGATCCCATGGCGTTTGAACTCTTCCATGATTTCTGCTGCCCATGGCATGGAGCGGAGCAGGATTACAATGTCCTTGTATTGGATCGGCCGTTCTGTTTTTGTTTTTGCATCAAAAACCGGGGTCTTCTCCTCAATCATCCCCTTTACTTTCTGAGCCATATATCTTGCTTCTAAAACAGACTTTTCAATATCTTCCTCATCAAAAATGGAAAGTGAATCCTCTTCCTCCGGAGAAGGAGAGTTCTCTGCTGCTTCCTGATCGATCAGGGCTACCTCGATCGGGTACGCCTTATCTTCGGGGTATGCTGCACCCTTCACTAATTCTGCTTCTTTGTTGTACTCCATCTCTCCGACTGATGTACCCATGATTTGTTTGAACAGGAAATTTGTACCCTCCAGCACCTCTTTACGGCTTCTGAAGTTTTGGGACAAGTCTATTTTCAGACCCGCATCGCCGGGCTCAGGAAGAAAACGGTTATATTTTGTTAAGAATAAATTAGGTTCCGCCAACCGGAAACGGTAAATGGACTGTTTTACATCCCCCACCATAAACCGATTGCCAGTCTGCTCCTCTTCCCCAGTAATAAGCAGAAGAATCGATTCCTGAACCATATTCGTATCCTGGTACTCGTCCACCAGCACCTCTTTGAATTTATGTTTGTATTGCAAAGCGGCATCGGACGGAATAAGCTTATCACCTTCAGCACTTTCCCTGAGAATATCAAGACAGAAGTGCTCAAGATCGGCAAAATCAACCAGACCCTTTTCTTCCTTGACGGCTTTGAAACGGCGCCCAAACTCAATGACGAGCTCTGAGAGAGTATGAATGGTATCTTTCATACTTGTCATATCCGTCAAGAATGATTGGGGCTTTCTCAAAAAGAACTCATCCTTGAGTTTCTCAAGCATCTTCTTTCCCTGATCCCTGAGTTTTTTTGATTCATCTGCAAGTCCTTTATCGAAATCGTCGCCCCGGCACGGTTTCAATTTAGTGAAATGAAGGCCCTGCATTCCTTCGTACAGTGCACCCCATGATATCTTTTCAGAGTTAAGCAGCCCGTCGACAACTGCAAGGTCATCCAAGAAGTTTTCAGCCCTTGGTGAAGGCCCCCCGGGAACTTTTGTTAAATCAAGCGCCCGTTGGAACAAGGATCTCGCACCTTGCAGCTGCAGTTTGATATCGACTTTAAGAGGACCCATAAAAGGGAGGTCATCAATTTCTGTTTTCTCACGGATGTCATACATCCCCGCTAACTCCCCGAGCCATTTTTCCGGATTCGGGTGTGAACGGGAGAAATCATACAATTTGCGTATCATCTCTTGAAGGGCACCATCACTGCGGTCATTTGTATAGGTATCCACCAGTGTGAAGAAAGCAGTGTTATCTTCTTTTCCGTACTCATCTTCAAATAGTTCATCAAGCACTTCGTCGCGGATCAAATCACCCTCTGTTTCATCTGCGATCCTGAAACCCGGATCGATATCGATAAGATAGTAATATTTCCGGATCACTTCGAGACAGAAAGAATGCAATGTCGATATCGAAGCACGGTTAAGTAAGCTCAGCTGCTTCCTTAAATGTGTCGAGTGAGGATCTTCATCGATTGCTTTCTCAATCGCCTGGCCGATACGGTGCCTCATTTCAGCAGCAGATGCATTGGTAAATGTAACAACCAGGAGTTCATCGACATCCAGCCTGTCTTCTTCCGAAAGGATGCGCTGGATGATACGCTCGACGAGCACTGCCGTTTTTCCGGAACCGGCAGCGGCTGCAACGAGGATATCCCGGCCTTTTGCCCAGATTGCTTTCCACTGATCATCCGTCCAGGTGACATCTTCCGGTTTAGCGGGAACGGTATATTTACTCATTTTCATTTACCTCCTCTCTTACTTTTGCAAGCAGATCTTCTGCTTTCGCCGCCCGCAGCACTCTGTAATCATTTTCTTCGAGCGACTGATCGAATTGACATACCGGACGGTAGGAACAGAATTGGCATGGAGTCCTGTCCTTCAGTTTATAAGGTGTAATATCCACGGCCCCCGAAACAATTTGATTGCCGGCATTTTCATAGATCTTCCTTACATGTTTCCGCATAAAATGAAAATCTTCCTTTGAAGCGGCTTTTGACCTGGAGGAAAGAGTACCGTCCTTTTTTATTCCAGCAGATATGATATCCGAACTCCCACTATCAAGGGTCCGATCCATCAAGCGGACGATGTCTGCATCGCCGAGGACCAGCCCCTTCATCTTGAAGCTCTTGAAAATTTCATTTTCGATTTGGTCCAGCGTCAATATCTTTTTACTGTTGATCATCGGGTTGTGAACATGGAAATACAATACCCCTGCCGGCTGTGCCTCTTTTCCTACAAATTGCTTCGAGTGGGATAAGACGATATCCAGATAAGTCAGCATCTGAAGGGCAAGTCCATAATAAACCTCTGTCACATCAAGGTCCCTTGCACTGGATTTATAATCGACAATGCGCAGGTATACCCCATTTTCATCTTCAGCCTTATCCACCCGGTCAATCCGTCCTTGAAGTTCCATTTTCGTGCCGTTACGCAGTTGAAATTGAAAAGGCGGCAGTTCCGCATTCGGTCCGAATCCGAGTTCCACCCCGACTGGCACAAATCCGCTCGCTTTCGCATGCTCACTCAGAATGAGACTTGCACGTCCAATGATATGTTCAAGCTTCTTTGCAATATAATGAAGGCGGTTTGAGCTTAAGAGTATCTGGTGCTGCAGCTTGGGAGCCAGCATTGCCACCGCATCCTTGGCCAATTGCAGGCATTGTGCCTTTGTGAGCCCTGCCCAGGTCAGCCCATGTTTCTCCACCTCATCCGATATCCACTTCAGCGCGGAGTGGAACATCTCCCCGATATCAGGGGCCTCAAGCTTGAAGAACTCTCTTTCCCTTAGCTTCAAGCCATGGCTGGCGAAGTGTGAGAAAGGACAGCTATTGAACAACTCCATTCTGGAAACACTTGCAAGTATATGTTCCCCGTATAGGTCCCTGCTCGTTTCTTCTGTCAGCCTTCCCGCTTTATTTTCATGGAAAAGACTTGATAAGATATGCTGCGCCTGCCATTTCCATTGAGGTGAAGACGCATAGAAATTATACACATCCCACCAGAAGTCATAAATCGGATACTCCCGTTTCTTCAGCTGCAGCTGGGATGTCAAATGAGAGATCGTGACATTCGGGTGGCATACATAATGCAGCTGCTCTTCTTCTGACAGTTCAGAAGGTTCATTGATCAACAATTTTGTGTCCGCTTCTGGGTACATTTCTTTCAGCCTTTTTATATAAGAAGATGGAAGCAGTGCTTTTCCCTCTTCATTTGCGATCGGATGACTGATAAACAATTTTTCACTCGGTGTTGTAAAAGCTTTATAGGCAACGAATTCTTCATCCAGAAGCTTCGTCCGATTTGTCGGTGCTATCTTGAAGCCTTTTTGTAGCATTGCCTCCCTGTCTTCGTCTGACAATACGCCTTCTTCACTCATTTTTGCCGGAAGGACTCCGTCATTGACCCCGATCATAAAGGCAGCCTTGATATCTGCCAGCCTGGATTTCTCAAGGTCAGCAATGATCACTTGATCGATTGCAGGAGGCACCAGCGAAAACTTCATCGATTCTATACCAGCATCCAGAATCGAAGTGAATTTCTTGATGGTTGTTTCCTCATCCCCGAGCATTTCCACATACTGGTCCAATAATTCAATGACCGCACTCCATGCTTGATCATGCTCCCTGGCAGCCACAAGGTCGCCACGCTCTTCAGCTTGTATTCTTAATCGCTCGAGCTTTGCCGGAATATCCAATTCTTCCAGATAAAGATAAAGCGTTTCACAAAACTCTCTTCCTGTACTCTGCTTCTTAAGTCGTTTACCGAGCCGGACGATCGGAGCGGAAATGAAAAGCCGAAGCTCGTTGATTTCATGCTCAAGCTCCCTTTCCCGGTCGGTTTGGGGAGAATCAACATGTTCGAGACCCCTGAAACGGCGGTACTTCCAGCGCTCTTTACCCGTCCAGCGCTCTCCCTGGATACCGTATGCCAGCACATAATTTTCCAGACGGTCCATCTGCTCCCGCAGCTCGGAAGGATCCTTTTGGTATGGGAATAGCAGATCCGTTTTCACTGCCCTGAAGACTGGTTCATATCTCCAATTCGAATTCATGATTTCAAGCGTGGAACGAATCAGTTCAATCAGTGGATGATTCAACATCGTTCTCTTCTGGTCAAGGAAAAAAGGAATCTCGAAATCTTGGAATATCGTTTCTATTTTATCCCGGTAATCCTGGCTGTTGCGTACCAGGACAGCGATATCTTTATACCTGTAACCTTCTGTGCGTGCAAGTTTTCGGATCTCTCTTGCAATCCCCTCTATCTCCGCCCGGCGGTTTGACGCTTCCAAAAATTGAATGGAATCCCGTGCATCCGCTCCGGTATAGCTGACAGCTGGCCGGTCTTCAAAATATTTCTCGATGTGCTGCATCGTGCCGCTTCTAAACCGGATCGGCTTGACGTACACTTCCTCTTCAACCGGCTTATGTGCCCTATGGGATATATCCTGAAGCGTCTCATACGTTTCATTCGTCATCCTGAACAGGCTCAGCTCACTAAATGAGCCAAACTGCTGATCGGAATCCGCTGTAAGGGCAATCGTGACGTTCCTGCTATGCTGGATCAGCTGTTCAATGATGAGATATTCCTGCGGTGTGAAGCTGTGAAAACCGTCAATATAAATGTCGGCATTTTTAAGAAGGACAGAGTTTTTCACATTATCAGCCAGAAGCTGAAAATAATCCTCTGAGTCAATATACTTCCCCATCAGTTTTTCTTCGAATTTTTCATAAATAAGTTCAAGATCATGAAGTTTATCCTTTAATGCCTTCGACTGCGCCTCTTCCTGATTGAATTCCTCAAGCTCCTGAGGCTTTATGCAATACCGTTTGAATTCTGTCAGCATGGCTTCCACATGGTCGATGAACCCCGGCTTTTCAGAAGCCTTTGAAAAGATATGCAAGTCGTCTTTGTGCTCTTCGATGATTTTTCGAATCATCATATTCAACCCGACGCTGGATAGATGATAACGGCTCATCCCCCCTGTTTCCTGAAGGATCTTCCAGGCCAGCCTCGTAAAACTGAAAACCTGGGCACGGATCATCCCGTTCAATCCGGGGGAATTCACTAATTCGTACTCCGATATAAAGGACATCTGGTCAGGTACCAGATAGATGATCGGATCTCCATTCGGCTGTTCGAGCAGTTTTTCTTTTATTTCAGACAGCATTCCGTAGCTCTTTCCCGTACCTGCCCGTCCAATTATAAATCTGACAGCCATACTCTCACTCCTTTAGATATGTATTTCTATATTAACCAATAGGTTCTATGATTTTTTGTATAGGTCCATTATAAACGATAATCTCCATGAACAAATCCATCTTGCTTCATTCTTGTTTGAAAATATTTGGGAGCTTCTGCATACAGTAAAGAAGGCAGGTGATTTCAGTCAATGTATATATCCTATAAATTGATATCCGTTTTACTGGTCAGCATGGGAATCATGGTCGCAAGCAACATCTATACATTCATACCGATCTATGGGGATATCGCCTCTTCAATTGGGATTCCATCAGAATCAGTCGTGATGGCCGGCAGTTCATTTACGTTTTTTTATGCATGCGGATTATTGATATTCGCTAACATCGCCGACCGGTTCGGCAAGAGGGAGATATTGATACTGGGTATGCTCGCTTCCGCCATCTCAACTGCCCTTGTCACGGTCTCTTTCAATTCTTGGAGTCTATCCCTCACCAGAGGGCTGCAGGGATTTTGTTTGGGGAGCTTTGCCCCAGTGGCTTTCTCCTATACGTATGACCTGTTTGAAGATAAAAAGAGGACACTTCTCCTCGCCATGATCAATTCGGGGTTTCTGTTCGCAGGAATTCTGGGGCAGTTACTCAGCGAAGGGATCACGCGGATCATTCACTGGACGGCAGTCTTTTTATTTTTTTCCTTTGCTTATCTTATCCTTTTCCTCGCTGGAAAGAAGACGCTTCCGGGGACCACTGTTTCTGGAGACAGAGCTGAAACCCGAACTGCCTACATTCTATTCAGGTTATTGCTCAATAAACAACTTCTAATGCTTTATGCCATAGTGTTTACACTTCTATCTTCATTTGTCGTCTACTATGACAGTATGACAAGGTTTTTGTACAGAGAAGACTCTCTTCTTTTACAAATAAGACTTGTAGGCTTGCTTGGCGTTAGTTTATCTCTATTTACCGGGAGACTTCTGAAAAAAATCGGAGCCTTTAAAACATTATTTCTCGGATTTGCACTTGCCGTCTTGTCCTTCGGCATTGCATTCATTTACCTTTCTGCACCCGCCCCGATTTTATTGATGATATCTTCCATTCTATTTGTCTCTTCTATTTCCCTCTTGATCCCTACCGTCATCACGTTGATAGGGGATATCAGCAGCATGGACAGAAGTCAGGCCCTCAGTCTATACTCGTTTATTTTATTGGGAGGAACCAGCCTTGCCCCCCTGATCGCCATGAAGGTAAATTACGCTCAGGCGCTGATTTTCCTAATGGTTTGCTTTATGGTGAATATAATAATCGGGATCATGTTGACTTTCAGAAGAGATTGCGCGGAGGGATGAATCGACTAAACACTCGGGGAAATTCACCAACCATAGAAAAAAAGAAGGAAATCATCCTTCTTTTTTGCGTTTTTGCCATTCATCAGAAAGCATTCCATATAAATGCATATCATGACGTTCTCCGTCTCTCTGCAGAAATTCCCGGAAGCTCCCTTCTTTTGTGAAACCAAGAGTTTCATATAAACGGATGGCACGTGTATTATATGAAAATACCGTTAATTGGAGGCGGTGCAAATTTAACTCTCCGAATGCATAAGCCAGTACGCATTCCATCGCTTCCCTGCCATACCCCATGCCTTGGCATTCTTCTTCCCCGATGATAATCGAGAGCCCTCCTACCCGGTGCGCCCAGAGAATCCCGTCAAGCTCAGCATAGCCGATCAATCGGCCGCTGTCTTTCAAGCGGATTCCCAAGCGATAGGCATTATCCTCCTCCCCTCCTATCCATTTCTTCACTTCATCTTCAGACTTCGGTTTATACGGAAGAGCATCCAGCAGCCGCTGAAGCTTCTCATTCTGGCTCCATTTCACAAGGAGCGGGGCATCGTCTTCATGTAAGCCTGAGAAATAAAGACTCGTACCTGTAAGTAATGGTTTCATCTGTTTTCACCTCAAGTTAGTAGAATTCGAGGTGCAAGGGAATTTTACCTTTTTTTATAAAATATAGTTTTCTACTAACTCTTTTTTATTTACTTTCCCGACATCGGTTTTTGGAATTTCTTCGATAAAGTGATAATGTTTTGGAATCTTAAATGCACCGAATTTTTCGAGACAGTAAGCCTTTGCTTCAGTTGCCGATAATCTACTGCCATCACGCAGCGTAATAAAAGCAGTGACTACCTCTCCCCACTTTTCATGCGGCATCCCTGTGACGGCACATTCAGAGATGGACGGATGCTCGCATAGCCAATGTTCGATTTCCTGAGGATAAATATTTTCCCCGCCTGAAATGATCATATCTTTTTTGCGTCCGACGATAAAATAATCACCTTCTCGATCAACTCTTGCCAGATCCCCTGTGTGAAGCCAGCCGTCTCTCAGTGCCGCTGCCGTCTCTTCCGGCATTTTCCAATATTCTTTAAATAGGTGGTCTCCGCCAAGAAGCAGTTCACCTACATCCCCATCTTTCACACATTCCCCTTTGTGATCGACGACCTTCACTTCATTAAGCATCATTGATTTTCCAATCGATCCTTTCTTCATTTTCCCAGGGTCAATATAGAAGTTATTCGGCCCTGCCTCGGTCAAGCCGTACCCTTCCTTGAACTGCAGCCCCTTGGCTTTGAAGACATCATACACTTTCCCGGGACATGGCGCTCCTCCCGACAGAAATACCTTCATCTTAGGAAAAGTGGCATGTCCGAAATCCTTCTCTTCCATCAGTCCATGATACATCGTCGGTACCAGTAACACGATCGTGCATCCATGACGATTCAGCATATCAATGGCCTGGAGAGGTTCAAATCGTTCAGCCGTCACCACTTTCCCCCCAATCATCAAGATCGGTAATGAAAGTGCATTCAGCCCTCCCGTGTGGAATGTCGGTAAATACGTAATCGTACTATCTTCTTCTGTTAGATTCCAGCTTATTACCGTATTCAGGGCATTTGCATTAATTGATCTATATGATAGGATGACTCCCTTTGACTTGCCTGTAGTCCCGCCGGTATAAATCATGATCCAGGGATCATCTCTTTCAAGAGGTGTTTGTGATTTCAGCTCTGTTCCACTATTCACCCGAAATGCAGCCTCTTCTACCATTTCAGTTTTGTATCCTTTTTGCATGTTATCGGCCAAATATTCAAATTCAGCTTGAAAGAAGACCAGTTCAGGGGTGCAGTCACCTATCAGCGATTCGATCTCCGCCGGGGACAGACGCCAGTTTAATGGTACAAAGACAGCTCCAATTTTACTGCAGGCAAACAGCAGTTCAAAGCAGACAGGGTGATTTTTGGCGATGAAAACAATCCGATCTCCTTTTCGTATCCCTTTCTCTTTCATATAAAATGCCCACTTTGCCGCTCTTGCATCAAGTGAGCGGTACGTAATCATCTCATTGGTGGATCCATTTACAAGCGCCACCCGTTCAGGAGAGATGATTGATCGCTTCTGCAACCAATCTGTCACTCTTTCCATCTCATCTCCTCCTTGGATTGGATTGCTTTTATCTTAGAGCGGTGGAGTTACAAATGAGTTACAGGAATGGGTGCAGCTGTTTTAGAATTGGGCTTTTGAGGACGGGCAGCGATTCGGAGTTTTCGACAAGTGGCGCAATTACTGTGAGAGTGGCGCAATTATTCGAAATGTTGCGCGATAATCCTGAAAGTGGCTCAATTATTCAAAATGTTGCGCAATAACCCTGAAAGTGGCTCAATTATTGAAAAACTGGCGCGATAAATCAATATCTGTCGTAATTATTAAACGGGAGCAGTCCAATCCAGGTCGATTACTTGTCTAGAACTAATCCCCTCCTAGTTATTCGTCCACCATCTTATAAATTTCCTCTTACTTTCATTCAAAATTCTCATTTCACTTACGATTCTAGTAATCATTCATAAAAAAACGCCCGGGACATCACAATGCCCCAAGCGCTAAGTCAATCTATCACCAAATCATCTCTGCCCATTCCGGATGATCGATGAAAGGGTTCCGGTTTCCTTGATAGTCTTCAAAAATAATATTGTTCCGGCGAATTTCCCTTGAATCCACAGGATCCTCTGCATGCCATTCCAGCAAAACGGAGATCTTTCCGTGATACGGGGCACTGCCGTTATTCACATACTCATTCAATTCAAGGTCTACTTCACCGCTGTCGCCTTCATAGCGGACGGCCATGTAGAAAATCATCCGGGCAACGTCCCCTTTTACTTCGTCCCGGGGCTCCCAGGAATCGCCGTCATAATAATTTCCAGGAGCTTCACTGTGTTCACTGCCTCCATTGTCGAAATCGAGATTCCCTCTGGAGGAATTCACCGTTACGTCTGTCGGACGGAGATGATGCAAATCTGTCCCCGCTCCCTGTGACGTTCCAAAGTCACCATGGGATTTAGCCCACACGTGCTCGCGGTTCCAGTCATCCACTCCGCCTCCGTTGGTGAATTTCGATTGAGAACGGCCTGAATATAATAAAAGAACGTTGTTTAAGTTTGCGGGATCCTCGTCTGTATTCCGGAGCGCCCCCCATACTTCACTATAGGAAAGTGTAGTGTGATCATCAATGATGTTGTGCAATGCGGATTTAAGGTTAGAGCCTGTTTTTCCTTCAGCAGCAGTATAATACTCTTCGTACGATGGAGGATCGCCAGGATCTGTCGGATCTGTTGGGTCTGTATCTCCCTCCACCTCTTCAAAAGCGGCCGTCGACTTCACTCCCGGATGTGAGAAATAATCTGTCAGGCTTCCGGTAACTTTAAGTTTCTGCCCCATCAGATCCGGGTTACTTTGAAGGCCAAAACTTGAACGAAATGAAGAAGGTATCTGAACAAATATCATTTCTGACGTATTTGTTTCCGTCGGTGAGTCGGCCAGTGCAAGTGCATAATCATTCGGGAAATTGCTTGTCACGACAGATGTTTGTGATGTGGGCTGCCCAACGACATACCCCTCGACTGAATGGACTGCACCGGTTTGGTTTGATATCGCCTGGCTTACTGAAAATGGTGAACTCCATGTACCGCTGCCAGCAGCATTGATATTGTCCAATTGCATTCCGCTGCAGATCAATAAAACCATTACGAATACAGTGATGATACTGACCAATTTTCCTGAAAACTGTTTCAAACATAACGCCTCCTTCGTATTAAATACGTACTTAGCGTACACTAGAAAATTTTGAAAAAGGGTTAAAATAATGTAAATTTTCTAAAATAAGTAATATGAATCACTTTTGTTTGGTAGAAAAGAAGGCATATCTGGATAAATATGGATTACAATAGACATTCAGTCGCTATGCTTGGAAAAGATACCCCATGTTTTAAAAATAGAGGCTGAGAATTAATTGAAGCCACATGGGATCAACGTTCTCTGATTCCAACCCGATCTTTCCCGGAACATAAAAAAGCACCAGCCCCCATCCCAGGACTGGTCCTTCTCCTTTTCTTTTAAACTTACAAGCTTTCTAATAAAACTGAAGCCCCCATGCCTCCGCCTACACATAAAGAAGCAATTCCCTTTTTCAAGTTCTGCCTCTTCAGTTCATGCACAAGAGAGACGGCGATCCGAGCACCCGTACACCCGACCGGATGGCCGATGCTGATCCCGCTTCCGTTTACATTCACCTTATTGCGATCAAGACCAAGCTCTTTTTCGACTGCCAGGTACTGTGCGGCAAACGCCTCATTGATTTCGAATAAATCGATTTCATCCAACGTCCAGTTACCTTTATGTATCCCGTCCTGGATGGCAGGCACCGGTCCGATCCCCATGATCTTAGGATCGACCCCGGCAACTGAGTAGCCGGCAATGCGAGCCAGCGGCTGAAGCCCTTTTTTCTCTGCTTCTTCTTCGCTCATCAGGATCAGGGCGGCTCCCCCGTCATTCAAACTGGAAGAATTCCCTGCTGTTACGGTCCCGCCCTCACGGAAAGCAGGCTTTAAGTTAGCCAGCTTGTCTGCAGTCAATCCGGGACGCGGGCTTTCATCGGTGCCGATGACTTTTTCTCCTTTGCGGCCTTTTATTGTTACAGGAACGATTTGAGAATCAAAATAACCCTTTTCGATTGCATTTACCGCTCTTTGATGACTGAGCATAGCGAATTGGTCCTGTTCTTCACGTGAGATATCGTGGCTTTCCGCCAGGTTTTCTGCCGTTTCGCCCATCATGATCCCATGAATCGGATCCTCGAGTACTTCCCATACGGAATCCCGGACTTCACCATGCTGCAGCCTCTGCCCGAAACGGTGCTGTTTTAAGATATAGGGGCTTGAGCTCATCGCTTCCACTCCGCCTGCCAGGACGATCTCGGATAATCCTGTTTGAATCTGCAAGGCTGCGGAGATGATTGCCTGCATCCCGCTGGCACATTGCCTCTGTATTGTGAAACCCGTTGTCGTGTCATCAAAACCGGAAAGAAGCGCGGCCGTCCGGGCAGTATTTGGCTGGTCCGTACGCTGTATGCAATGTCCCAGGATGACTTCGTCAATTTCACTTGAATGAAGATTGCTCTGTTTGGCTGCTTCCTTCATTACAGGGACAATCAAATCTGTTGGCAGCAGGTCTTTGAAGGCTCCTCCAAATGCTCCTACCGGTGTACGAAGGGCTGATGTGATTACTACATTTCTCATTTTGCTCTTCCCCTTTCAAACGTCTCGAATTTTAGAATGCTGTTTTACATCATGATTCCGCCGTCTACATGGAGAACGGTGCCATTCACATAATCACTGTCATCAGATGCTAAATACAAATACGCTTTTGCAATATCTTCCGGCTTCCCAAGCCTTCCCAACGGAACCATCGCTTTCATGCTTTCGATCACTTTTTCAGGGACGCTTGAGACCATGCCGGTTTCAGTGAAGCCCGGGGCCACTGCATTGACATTGATTCCTTTACGGCCAAGCTCCTTCGCCCATGTTTTTGTCATCCCGACCACAGCGGCTTTGGCGGCAGCATAGTTGGTCTGCCCCACATTTCCATAGACCCCGCTCACGGAAGAAGTATTGATGATTTTGCCTTTTCCGTTTTCAATCAGGTGAGGAAGGACGGCTTGGGTACAATTGAATACACCGGTCAAATTGACATCGAGCACTTTTTGGAAGTTTTCGGCCGACAGCTTATGAAGCATTCCGTCCCTCGTTATCCCGGCATTATTGATAAGAATATCTATTTTGCCGAAATGCTCTTTGGCTTTCGTTACAAAGCCGTCCACAGAAGAACGGTCCGCCACATCCCCCTGAAAGAATTCTGCTTTACCTCCCCCCATCTCATTCAAGGACGTTACTCTCTCTCTTCCTTTCTCTTCATCAAAATCAATAAGTGCGACGTGACATCCTTCCCTTACAAACACTTCTGCTGCTGCATATCCGATTCCATTTGCAGCTCCCGTGATGAGGGCCACTTTACCTTCTAGTCTCATGAAATTTCCTCCTTTTGCTGCAAAAATGACTCCATCCTCTCAACCAGCTGTTCCAAGTCATCCACCAGCGGGGAATGACCGCTATTCTTCAACTCTGTAAAATCTGCATTTTCACCGATATCGTGAACAATCTCCTCAGTCATTTCTTTTGTTATGACATAATCCCTGTCCCCCCTGAGCACGAGCACGGGAATCGAAATGGAGCTTGCCTGACCGTTTCCTTCCACAAGCCCATTGTGGCGGTCACTGATGTTAAAGGTATTTAACGCGTGATAGATTTCAGCCAGGTTCCGCTGTGTCCTCATATCATCGATATACTCTTCGTACAGCTCGGATTCGGGCCGGGTATCCGTATAAATCAGGGCATTCCATAATGAACGCAGGAACTCTCTGTCGTTTGTGTCATAGGCCGCTTGTACAGGAATGGTCTTCCCTTTATCCTTCTTCACATCTTCCAATGTCTTCAATCGATTGGCATGATCCGTCGATCCATCTTCATTTGTGCCAAAAAAAGGATACCCCCTTGTTGAGGCTGAAGCTAACAGAATGAGCCTATCGCAATAACCGGGATGGTCAGCGGCGAATTGCATGGCTACAGCGCCCCCTGTCGACCAGCCGATCAGGCAGAAATCCCTGATGCCGATTTCATCTGCCCAGTCTTTCAAATCAAGTGATAAATCTTGAATGCTTGTAATGGGTTGATGATTACTGGATTCTCCAAAGCCCCTCATATCCACCGCATAGAGCTTATAGCGCTCATCCATCCGGTCAAGCAGTAAATCCCAATGTTTTGAGGAAGTCATATTTCCATGGACCAGCACTACTGGCAGGTCTCCCCCGCTTCTTTCACGGTAAGCCATCGTTTCCCCATTCGAAAGCAGAATTTTTTTCAATTCAATCACTGCCATTTTCAGTCCCCCTTAAGGATTCCCCCCATATGATTGTCGACGCACCCCAGGCATAGCCTATTCCCGCACTCACAAGTACAACGACATCCCCGTCTTTGAGCTTTCGTCGCTTTTCAGCAAGCTCAAGGGAAAGAATTTGATCAAATTGGCCGATATGACCATAGTCTTCAAGGTATATCGATTGTTCTTCAGTTAATCCCAATTCTTTCAGCACATAAAGATGAGCGGATTTCTTCATGTGAAGAATCGCCGCATAGGCAATATCTTTCTCCTCATGACCGCTTTTATAGAGGGATTCACGGATCACTTTTAAGAAATTATCCATTGATTTTTGTTCCAGCCTTTTCTTCATCCCTTCAGGATCCGGCACTTCCAGATAATAACGGTCTTGCTGAAGAGCTTTTTCAGTCAGCGGTTCAACAGTACCTCCGACAGGGACAATGACATCCTCTGAAAAAGAGCCGTCCGTCACTAAAGACGTTTCAAGCAGCTGATTCTTCTTCAATCCTTTTTGTAAAATCACGGCACCTCCGCCTGCAGCCAGATTATACATGAAACGAGTGCGCTCATTACTGTAATTGATGAAGTCACTGTTCCGATAGCCACCCGCCAGAAGAACCGTGTTGATGTCAGGATCGGTTTCCAGAAGGCTCTTTGCAAGCTTCATTGCCATGATTGTCGTCCCGCACCTGAGGGAAGTGTCAAATGCCCATGCACGGTAGGCCCCAATCTCTTCCTGCAGCTTGATGGCCGCTGTCCAGAGAGGGTATTCCTTATGTTCTTCCCCGACATAAATGACGACATCTATGTCTTTTGGATCGATTCCCGCTTTTTCCATGGCGGATTTTGCAGCTTTGATACCCATGGCACAGGTATGATCTCCTGGCCCTGGAACCGTTTTCTTTCTTATCCCCATTTTATTTTCGACAACTTCTGCCGGAAGTCCTGCTTTTTCAGCGATTTCCATTCCCGTCATGATCTTTTCAGGCAAATAAATTCCTGTACTTAGAATTCCAACTGTCATGGCGCCTCCCTCCTATCCTGCTATTTTCTTTTCCTCAGCCCGGTGTCTTTTCACTGTTCTCTTCTTTCTCCCTATTTTCCGGAGTGATCCGACTATGCCCGCAGGGAAGAACATGACAGCAAGGATATAGAGGATCCCGAAAAATATGATCCACCTTTCGAAAATCGGATATGTGCCTGCAAGCTCCGTCAGCCAGTGATGTGCAAATTCAATCAATCCTGCACCAATAATCGCTCCGATCAGGGTGCCGACACCACCGATGATGGTCATAAGCAAAGCATCAAGCGTGATATCCATCGTAAAGACGCTTGTGTTTACAAAGCGTAAAGAGATGGCATAAAGCGAACCTGCAAGACTTGCCAGTACCCCTGCTATGACACTCGCGATAATTTTATAATGAAGGATATGAAACCCGAGGGATTCAGCCCTTTGCTCATTTTCCCGGATCGCCTGAAGAACCGATCCTGCAGGGGATTTTGTGAATCTTCTCAAGACTAAATACACCACGGCCATCACTGCCAGACAAGTAAAATAAAAAGTCATCCTGTCTTTCATGAAATCAGGCGTGCGAAATGTAAATCCATCATTCCCGAAAGTAAGCGTTCTCCACTTTTCCGCACCAACAAGGAATAACCCGGCAAAAGCCAGCGTCAACATTGCGTAAAAGTGGCTCTTTAGACGAAGAGTCAAGAGACCGACTAGATAACTGATGATTCCGGCAATCACGAAACCTGCTAAAAGAGAAACAAAAAACCAGAACATATTCGGCTCCATCCGGTCTAAAAATATGCCCGTCGAATAGGCTCCTATTCCGAAAAACATGGCATGGCCGAACGATACGATTCCGGTATATCCGAGCAGCAGGTCATAGCTCATGGCGAAGATCCCAAATATGAATACTTGCGTCAATAAAATCATCATGCTTCTTGAATCATTAAACAATGGAAATAGCACCAGTAACAGGAGCGCTGTTCCCATAAACAAATTTGAACGGCTTTGAAGGCTTTTCATTGTCTCACCCCTTTACTGTAAATAATCCCTGCGGCCTGAAAATGAGTACGAGCGCCATCAGTATCATATTGACAGCCAGTGACAGCTCCGGAACGTAATACGTCATGAAAGAACCGGTCAATCCTACCAAAACGGCTGCGAATAGGGATCCAGGAAAGCTTCCCATCCCGCCGATCACCACTACGATGAAGGCCAGGATCGCAAATTCCATCCCCATTTCTGCATAAATGACACCGGAATAAGGAGCAAGCAGAATCCCCCCGAGCGCCGCCAGCGCTGATCCGACCATAAATACATACATGAATACTTTCTTGATATTTATTCCAAACGCTTCTACCATTTCTTTGTTCATAACTCCTGCACGAACCACTAATCCTACTCTCGTCTTTTTCAAAATGAGCTGAACAAGTCCAAATACCAGAAATCCTACAGCTATAATAAACAGCCTGTATTTAATAATAATGACATCTCCGATCACCCAGCTGCCTGCCAGATAATCCGGAGCGGACGTCGATAACTGGTTGGGGCCCCACACGACCTTCAACAGTTCCGAGAGAACCAGCATAAAACCCAGGGTGATCAGAATCTGCTGAACATGATTTCCATATACCGGCTGAATAATGAACTTTTCAGTAATCATCCCAAGAATCAGCCCCGTCACAATGGCTCCTATAATCCCCAGTACAAAGCTGTCAGTCACAGCGTAAACCCATACACCACTGTACGCTCCCCAAGCGAACAAGCCGCCGTGGGCAAAATTCAACACATCCATCAATCCAAATATCAAGGTCAAACCTGCCGCTAACAGAAAAATCAACATCCCTGTCGCCAGGCCGTTTAACGCTAAATTGATGATGAGGTCCATTTGATCCCCTCCCTTATGCAATCCCCAGATATTTCTTCTTCATGTCTTCATCTTTCACAAGCATCTCCATATGCCCGTTGTGAACAGTGGTTCCATCATCGATAATATAGTAGCGGTCCCCTATTTTACTTGCCATGATAAAATTTTGCTCAACCAGCAGGATCGTCGTCCTTTCTTTCATCTCAACGATTGATTCCATCACTTTTTCGACTACGATCGGAGCAAGTCCCTTACTGGGTTCATCGATCAGTATCAATTCATTGTTATTTAGATAAGCCCTTGCGATCGAAAGCATTTGCTTTTGTCCTCCACTGAGATTGCCCCCTGCTTTCTTCCAGAACTTCTTTAAATCAGGAAATAAATCGGTTATCCATTCCATCCTGTCTTTCGTTTCGCCATCCTGATTTTTCATGGCTACCTTCATATTCTCCTCGACAGTCAGTTCCCCGAATATCCCTTGATCTTCCGGCACATAACCAATTCCTCTGTTCGCTGTTTTGTAGGTAGGCAGTCCTTGGATTTCTTCCCCTTTATAAATGATTCTCCCCGATGAAGGAGGGGTAAGACCCATGATGCTCCTCAGACTGGTGGTTTTTCCTGCGCCGTTCCTGCCGAGTAGGACGGTGACCTCCCCCTTTTTCACTTCAAAGGAGACTCCTTGAAGGATATGGTATTGCCCAATATAGGTTTCGATGTTTTCTACCTTAAGCAGTGTGCTCATCGTAAAGTCCTCCCAGGTATGCCGATTGCACTTGTTCATTCTTCATGATTTCCTTCGGGTGATCATCCGCCAGTAATCGTCCATTGAATAACACCATGATTGAATCGGAAAGATCCATGATCATATCCATTTTGTGTTCGATCAACACAATCGTTTTGTTTCCTTGTTCTTTGATTGTCCGAATCACATCAAGAATCGCCGGCACTTCTTCTAAAGACATTCCCGCAGTCGGTTCATCAAGCAGCAGGATTTCTGTGTCCAGTGCGAGAAGCATGGCGATCTCAAGCTTTCGCTTTTCTCCATGTGCCAGATTAACGGCAAGAAAATCAGCTTTTTTTGTCAGCATCACCAGGTCCAGCAATCGATGGGCTTCACTCATGATATCTCCAAAACCATTTTTATCACGATGCATGATATAGCGGATTCCACGTTTTGATTGAACAGCCAGTCTTACATTCTCCAAAACTGTAAGATTAGGAAACACATTGGTGATTTGAAAAGAACGCCCTATACCAAGACGAGCCCTCCTTGTAGGGGAAAGTTTCGTCACTTTCTTTCCCTTCAGGAAGACATCTCCGCTAGTCGGTTTCAATTGTCCGCTCAATAAATTAAAAAGAGTCGTTTTACCCGCCCCATTCGGGCCGATGATCGATTTGAATTCCTTTTCGGGAACAGAAAACGATACATTATCAACCGCTGTATGGCCGCCGAACTTAATCGTTAAATCTTTTGTTTCTAAAATGTTCATTTCCTTCACCTCATTTTTGTATATGATGTTATGAAAAAGGCCGACCGCACCCATGCCCTCTGCTAATAGAGCAAAGGGCAAGCCGGTCAACCCTATCTACCTTAATTCAGGATCGGAGGAGCTGTTTCGTCAGGTGAAAGCTCCCTTATTAAAACAGGCACCGGATAAGGTACGCCTTCTTTCTTTTCCAGTCTGATGGCATAAAGGGTCTGCAATGCCTGATGATCTTCTTCACGGAATGTCATTTTCCCTTTAGGTGTCTCAAAGCTCATTCCTTCCAACGTTTCAATCAGGGTATCTGGATCCAGATCACCTTCAGTCTTTTTAAGTGCTTCCACAATCGAAATGGCGGCACTCATCCCTCCTGGGGTGAATAAGTCCGGAACCTCTCCGTCATATTTCTTTTTATGTTCTTCGACTAACCAGTCATTAATTTCGTTATCTGGAAGCTCATGATAGTAAACAGAGAATCCTTCCATTCCCACAAGCGGTTCCATTGCCGAGAGTGCCGCGATATCCGGTGCTCCTGTAGAAATTTTAATTCCCTTGTCCTGCAGCTTCATATCAGCAATTTGATTCCAAGGTGAATTGGCACCTGCCCAAATGACAAATAGATAGTCGGGCTTTGCTTCTATCACTTTTTGAATATTAGAGGTAAAATCTGTCGCTGCAGGATCTGCATATTCTTCATGGACAATTTCTGCACCAAGTTCTTCTGCTGCTGTTTTAAAAGCAGCTACCCCGTCACGTCCAAACGAGTAATCAGGTGCCAGGGTGGCGATTTTCACTCCATCTTTCGCAATGGCAGCTGCTCCCGCTACCGCATCTTGTGAAGAGTTGCGGGCGGTTCTGAAAATATATGGATTGAACTCTGAACCTGTAATACTATCAGCAACTGCAGGTTCGACAATCATGATTTTTTCATATTCTTCTGCGAGTGGAAGCACCGCCAGTGTATCACCGGAGCTTGACGATCCCACAAGGAAATCCACTTCATCTTCCTCCAATAATTTAGTGGCCTTTTGAACTGCCACTTCCGGTTTTGTTTCAGTATCTTCAAAGACAACCTCTATTTTCTTTCCTGCGACTTCCATCGTCCCGTCAGTCGCATATTCCAGCCCGAGCTCAAAGCCCCTTTGCGTTTGCTTGCCATACGACTCCAAAGCTCCTGTCAATGAAGCCAGCACCCCGACCTTCACGGTTTCTTTTTCCGACGCCCCATCACCCGATCCACCACTTGACTCAGAATTACAGGCCGTTGACACAACCAGCATGCAAGACAGCAGAACCATCAAAGCAGACCACTTCATCGATTTCCTCATCTTTTATCCCCCTTATTTAAAAACTAAAGCGAAAATAGCTTTGACCATATAGTAAGAAAAGGGAGTTACAAATGAGTTACAAAACGAAAAGCGGATGGGCTTTGGTCAGAGGCGGGTGGCATAAGACGAACCGGCCATGAAGGCGTTCTTTGCCTTCTTGGCCGGTTTGGCTTATGCCATGTGCCTCTAAGCCCTGGAGCTGGACAAAACGAAAAGTGGAGGCGGCTTGCTCAGAGGCGACAAGCATAAGACAGGGCAGCCATAAAGGCGCTCTTTGCCTTTTTGGATGGCATGGCTTATGTCTCGAGCCTCTAGCCGCCGGAGCTGGACAAAACGAAAAGTGGAGGCGGCTTGCTCAGAGGCGACAAGCATAAGACAGGGCAGCCATAAAGGCGCTCTTTGCCTTTTTGGATGGCATGGCTTATGTCTCGAGCCTCTAGCCGCCGGAGCTGGACAAAACGAAAAGTGGCACGTATTTTTAAAATCTTGCACGAATATCGGTGAAAGTAAATTGAATCGTCTTGCACCGCGCCAAAATGATCCTTCTAATGAACTTGAAACGCCTCTAAGCGTGGGTAAAAGAAGGGATTCTATCAGTTTCAGCGGAAAATCTATGAGTTTTAAGCTATATTCTATAAGTTTTTTAACATATTCTATGAATTACAAGCTATAATCTATGAGTTTCACTCAACAAACTACTATTTTTCCATTTACTCACAACTCACAAGAACAGTTCCCCTCTACCAATAACGGAGCAAAGACAAGGACACTTTTTCCACATTCAATAAAAAGAAAGTGGCCAGGCCCCCGAGGCATTGAATGCTCACCGGGTCCTGGCCAATCTCTATATAAGAATTGATCAAACGCACAGAAATCTGTTCCTCCTATCCACTCACTCCAATCACCATTTCATACATTCTTTGGGTAGCCTCCATGGGAGATACCCCCAATTCGGTGTCGAGTAAATCCTTGCATTTCTGATACCATTTCACTGCCTGGGGACGATTATTTTTTTGATAGTAGCAATACATAAGAATGCGGTAGGCTTCTTCCCAGAGTGAATCATGTTCGATGATGATCAGGCAGCAGTCGATGGCATCCTCATAGGTTTCTTTTCTCACTGCCAGCTGTGCCCTTTTCTCCAGTCCTCTCAAGTACAGGTGCTTCAGTCTTTCTCTTTCTTTCTCTGTCCACCATGTGCCTTTTCGATCTGGAAGGAAGCTCCCTTTGTAGTAGAGCATCCCCCTTTCCAGGTACTGGATTGATTTATCAGCATCCGGCTCTTTTAAGCCCTGTGATATCCAGCTTGTAAATTGGTCACTGTCATACTCGATGCCCGCCTGCCCATTTAACTTGTAGCCATCCTGAATCCTGCTGATAAAGAAAGCCTTCCCTCTCGCCGGCCGGTTCGGTTCCAGGACGTTATTCAATGTATTCAACGCCACCTTAAAATCCCGGTCTGACCCGCTTCCTTCAGGCCACAGTTCTTCAATGATTTCTTCTTTTCGCTTAATATGATTCCTTTGGATGAGGAAATATTGAAACAGCTCCTTGGCCTTGTCTCTCTGCCATTGTTTTTCGGTTACTCTCTCGTCCCCAAGCCATATCTCAAAGCTCCCCAGCGTATGGACTTTCAGGGTATAACCGGGGTGGGAAGAAAGGGATTCATAGCCCATTTTCCTTAAGAGTTCAAGGCAATAAGAAGAATGGATTCCTTCCTGATGGGCCCTCACCAATAACGGGATGAGGCTCTGAAGGTCTTTTGGGCCGAACGTCGTCTGTTTAAAGAAAATAAATTCATAATTCCCTATCTGCACTTCATTCAGGCAAGCTGTCATGTATTCTTGAAATTCATCATGCTTATCCCTTTTGTAGGCCACTGCACTTTTCCATAGATTTGTAAGCATCTTTCCATAGCCGTCACCGCACGCATCAAATTGTCTGCCTGCCCTCGTGATCTGGGTGAATGCTTCGTCTTCCTCTCCGCGGTAGTAATCATTTATCCCTGCACTCAGAAGGATTAAGGAAGAAAGCCACGCATCTTCAACCTTCTCGGTTTCATGCAGTGCTTCCCCCGCATATTCTTTTGCCTTTTGATAATCGCCCATCCTGCTGTACATAATCGAAAGCCCCATAAACGGCTCTGCCTTCCCTCTGGAAATGTTGATTTGACTCATTAATTCCAGCGAGGTTTCATAACAATTTTTTGCGAGTCCGCCATCATAGTCATTTAGTAGTTGGACGGCATGCCCCATCCGAATCCATCCGCACGCTTCCACAAAGGGCGATTTGGTTTTGATGCCTTGGCTGATCCCCTGTTGTGCAAGTACTTTTGCTTCACTGCCATTCCCCATGAATGATTCAATCAAAGAGAGCAGTAACTCTTTTTCCCTGTGAGACTGGGGGAGCCCGTCATGATTTTCTTTATCGAGGAGAAGCGCCTTCGCTTCCTGAAGCTTCCCTGTTCGGAGAAGCATCCTTGCTCCAAGGTTCCCTTCTTCCATCATGACCCCATTTTCTTTCCCTTTTTCATACCAGATTTTCGCCTGGACGGCTTTCCCGGAATTAACCAGATTTTCAGAAATCAAATAGTAAAGCTGAATTTTTTCCTGCGTGAAACGATCATGGTCATCTTCTAACGCCTCAATTGCTTTCAAGAGATAACGCTGGGCTTTACCCGGCTGTATCGTATCAAGATATATCCTGCCTATTCCTTCATACGCTCTGCTGAGGTTGAACGTATCTTGATTTTCAAACGCCTGTTGAATTCCTTTTGTGTACGCTTTTTCTGCTTTTTCGTAAAATGATCGATAACGGAAGAACTCCCCCTGATAAACCCATAGAGAATAATATCGATCCTTAATATCATGGGGCAGCTGGCGAAGATAATCACCAAGCGTCTCCAGATGACCCCGTTTTATCATGCCTTCTGCTTCCCTCGATAATATGGAAGCTACAGCATCCATGTTCCCCATTTTGAAATAATGCAGCACTGCTTTCTCCCACTGTCCTTTTCTCTCAAAATAAAAAGCACACTTCAGCTGCAGCTCATTGTACAGCTGTGCATCTTCCTCTGCCAATTTCCGTTCCAGGAACGCCTGGAACAATGCATGAAGACGATAATGAGAGGCTCCTTTCATCTCCTGCAAAAGGGCATTCTTCTCCGAAAGCTGTTTGAGCATATGATGAGATCCCGGCACATCAAAGATCGCTTCACATGTTTCACCATCGATTTCCTGAAGAATGGAGATTTGCTTCAAGAATTGTTGAACAATAGGAGATTGCTTCGAAAAGACCTCGTGGGCCAAATATTGAAAAAGTTCTGTTAACGAAGAATACTGCTTATCCACCATTAAAATATAGGGATTCTCCTGAAGCTGTGAATGAATCATGCTGACTGCGATCACCCATCCCTCGGTCAATTTGCAGATGGCTTGGATTTGTGCTTCCGGAATCGCCGTGTCATAGAAGTCGGTTAAAAGCATTTCCACCTCTTCGTCAGTCAGGCACAAATCAGCTTCTGTTATTTCAAGCAGCTGCCTGGAAATTTTCAGCTGAATGAAAGAAGTCCATGAAGGTTTGGTCCGTGTGGAGAGGAAGAAGTGTATATGGTTTGGCAGGTGTTCCAGCACCTTTTCCATCCACTGATTAATAAGAAAAGAATGATCAATCAGATGGTAATCATCAAGTATGACGGTCAAAGAGTGTGGGATTTTCATACATTCATTAATAAAAACAGTACTTAATTTGTATAAATCCTCTTCTTTGATATACTGACCGATGGAAGCCAGTGCTTCTTTCAGTTCGCTTCCAAATGCAGGGACCTGTTTCTTTATGCTGTATAAAATGTTCGTGACAAAAGGAATCAAACCGTCGTCGTTCACCGTTATGGAATACCAGCAATAATCTAGGCTCTCATCTTGTAAGAATTGACTGATAGCTGTACTTTTTCCATAACCTGCACCGGAATGAACAATGAGCAGTTTATAATTTGTAATCGTTCTCATTTTTTTCATTAACGCAGGTCGTCGTATATATGTCTCTTTGACAACAGGCGGAACAAACTTCGTTTCAATAATAGGAATTTCTGCTGCCATACCATCACCCTCAAAACGAACGAATTTTCTTACTATTTTACCATATCTATAGTAGTCTATGGGGTCCGGGCAGTACTTATTGAAAAAAGGGCAAAAAAAAAAGAATTCTGTTCCTATTCTGAACAAAATTCTTTCTGTGCATCAGTTTTTGAATTGCATATCCCATTCACTTAAAGGCCAGTATCTGAGATCCACTTTCCCGACAACCTGCTTCTGATCGATAAACCCGAAATATCTGCTGTCCATGCTCCCCCTGCGGTTGTCGCCGAGAACAAATACTTTTCCTTCGGGTACAATCTGTTTTCCGGTGATTTCTTCTATTGTAAAGTCACCCGTCAGCTTATTGCCGATGTATTCCTGCTTGAATTTATCCAAGTACGGCTCCGGATAATATTCTCCATTGACGTAAAGTTTATCGTCTTTATACTCCACTTTATCACCAGGCAGTCCAATGATCCTCTTCACGTAATCCTCGTTTTCATTTGCATGGAAGACCACTACGTCAAACCGGTTCAAATCACCTAATTGGTATCCGATTTTATTAACGACAAGCTTATTCCCATCTTCCAGCGTAGGCATCATCGATTCGCCTTCCACCACATAATTTGAGAAAAGAAAAGTTCGAATGACAATAAAAATGATCAACCCAATACCCAGAGCTTTAATCCATTCAAGACCTTCTCTTTTTACCTCTTCTCTCAATTCGATTCCTCCTGCTTTTTCCGTTCAATCCTTTGATCGATATCCAGCTTTTTATTTAAACGTATTTCGATTTGTTTTCCTACCAGCCACAAAACAAAGATGATTACACCTACTATTACTGTACGTACAGGCTGTTTCACTAATGATATAATATCATATCCAATGAAACTTATGGTAAAAATCATTACCATTTTTCCAGTCAGGACTGCAAGCATATATTGAGCGATGCTGATGCTTGATAATCCAGCAACGACGTTTACAAGCGCTGAAGGAGTAAATGGGAAACATAAAAGCAGGAACAAAGGTCCAAAACCATGTTTGTCCACCCAGCGGGTCAGCCTCTTCACTTGACGATTGTTTCGTAAGAAGCGAAAAATCCGTGCCTCTCCATACCTCCTGACAAGTACAAACACAAGCAGGGCTCCTCCGGCTGCACCGATCCAGGAAAAAAGGAACCCGAACCATAAGCCGAAAGCGTTGGCATTTGCCATAACAAACACAACCAGCGGCAGGAAGGGTAGAAAGGCCTCCACCATAGGCAGCAGAATACCCGCAAACGGCCCCAGGGCTTTATACTGCTGTATCAATTCCATAATATTTTCGAGGGTAAACCACTCTTTAATTGCATTAATATCCATAGTATATGTTTCCCCTTATACGACGATGAACCATTCTCATTCGCATTCACATTAGCTTGCTCACTTTATCATATCATACCACTTTCATAATTCCATACTCTTGTATTTAAACCTTTTCCTAAAGAAAGGAAATTTAAACAGGCAGCCGGATATAATCTGGATAAATTTAATTGCAGGGTTGACCACTTCATTGTCTCCGGCCTCATGCCGTATTGAAAACAAAACCGCCATATCGTGTGCGAAATGGCGGTCCGTTCCTTAAAGATATTCTTCAAACCAATCGATGATTTCCTGCAGCCTTGCTTCCCGCAAGGAAGGGATACCGCTGCGGGATAGATGATGATTGGATTCCGGGAATCGTACAAACCTCGTCTGCTTTCCGTCCCGTTTTAATGCGATATACAACTGTTCAGCCTGTTCAATCGGACAGCGGTAATCCTTTTCGCTGTGAAGGATCAAAAGAGGCGTGCTGATGTTCTTCACATACGCTAAAGGAGAATGCTTCCATAGCGTTTCTATATCATGCAGTTCACATTTCATCTGCCATTCAGAGAAGTAATACCCGATATCACTCACTCCATAGAAACTGATCCAATTACTGATCGATCTCTGGGTGACAGCCGCTTTGAATCTGTCACAGTGGGCGACGATCCAGTTGGTCATAAACCCTCCGTAACTCCCTCCGGTCACCCCAAGCCGGGCTTCATCAATCCAATCATACTCCTCCAGGACGTAATCGACTGCTGCCATGATATCCTCATAGTCCCCGCCTCCGTAGTCACCGCGTACTGCATCGACAAACGCCTGGCCATACCCATGACTTCCCCGTGGATTTATGAATAAGACACCATACCCTTTACCTGCAAGCAGCTGCAGTTCATGAAAGAAAGTATTGCCATACATTGTATGGGGACCACCATGGATTTCCACGACGAGAGGGAATTTCTTTCCACCCTCGAAGTTTACGGGCTTCATAATCCATCCTTGAACGGGTGTCCCATCCTCCCCGCTAAACATGATCATCTCAGGAGAAGAAAGCTGGCGGCCTTTCAACCATTCACTGTTCACATCCGTGAGTTTCTTTATCTTTCCTGTGGGAACATGGAGGGTATATAGTTCCCCCGGTTCTTCCGGCTTACTCATGGCAAGCACCGCCTTTTGGCCTTCCGAGTGAAAATCAAATCCATAAATATGCTGCTCTTCCTCAAATAGAGCCGGATAAACCGCTCCATCTATGTGTGCATAATAAAGGATTGTATTACCGCGATCGGAAGCGATGAAATAAAGGCTTTCGTTATCCTTCGACCATACGATTCCCGTATGTGATGCCCCTTGAATACTATCACTGTTGAGATAGTCCCCGACCGGGATATCCATCGCTTCAGTAAGCGGCAATGAGAAGCCGGATTCCATATTGTATAAATAAACCTTGTTCTGAGTGGCATTTTCAAATTCCCGGTTATGCCCTATATAGGCAAGGTGTTTCCCGTCAACCGAAAAGCTTGCTCCCCCGTAATACCCTTGTTCTTCTGTCACTCTCGTGGATTCCATTTTTTCTATATCGAGTAAGTACAGTGAAGATGTAAAAGATAGATCCTTCTTTTCTTCTAAGTCTGCAGAAAAGGCTATGTAGTTTCCATTCCAGGCATGCAGCGTGTAATCATTCTCGTCATGAGTAAGTCTCTTCATTTCTTTATGCTCAAGGTCGATCATCACCAATTGAGCGTAACGATCATCATGCAGCCCCCGGTCATCCGATTTATATTTCATCGAGGAAACGGCAAAAGGTTTGATTTTATCTTCTTCCTTCTCCTCTTTTTCTTGAAGTCCTTCCCCCTTTTTCAAACGGATTACACAGACAATTTTCTTTCCGCACGGTGACCAGACAGGATTTGATATTCCTCTTTGGGTTTCTGTCAGCCGTTCTGCTTCCCCGCCATTTCGGTTCATTACATAAAGTTGTGCACTTCCAGTCCGATTGGATAAAAATGCAACCTGCCTGCCGTCCGGCGACCATCTAGGCGAAGAGACTTTTTCCTCCCCGAATGTCCATTGCGTCCTGTCCCCGGATTCCAATTCAAGACAAAATAAATGAGACTGGTATTCATCCTTCTTCCCATCCATGATCGTCTGTACAAAGACTGCCTCTTTACCATCCGGAGAAATCCGCGGATCGGACAGAGCTTTTATTTGATAAAGATCTTTTATTTTGATTCCATTGGTATTCATGAGTTAATAACTCCCTTTCGTTTGACCTATATATGATTTCGACAGGGGGAATTGAATTCCTTTATTGGATAAGAATGAGCTCTCCCCTTCATACTAACAACAAATCCCCATTTCTCCATTTTTCGCTATTGAAAGTTCAGTCATTTCACCTTAAAATAAAAATACGAACATAAGTTCGATAATTGAATGAAAAGGGGTCTTTTCATATGACACGAATCCCAGAGAATGACCGTAACATTTTGGAACAGGCGATTTATCTGCCAATGGTACTGACCATACTAAATCGAGACTTACAAATTGTAGACAAAAGCCCATTTAAACTCAAGCGTCCTTATCTAGAGCTGATAGAGGAAACCATGAAAGTCATCCAGGGGGAGCTTGCTTATGTAAGAAAGTATATGAGGACGAATAAAATGAAGGTGGAGAGGCTTCAATCAGACGATGCCTTCACGATGTATATGTTTTTGTATAAGGGATACGAGGAACATCACAATTATTTTAACCCCCGGCTCAGAAACAAGGTGGAAGATTTAATGCGCCATTATCTATTCCGCCGGTTTCTTGAAACCAAATCCGCACCGGAAAAACCGGACCATCCCCGTCAGGCCTGATATGTTTCATCAGCCTTTCACAACAATAAAAAAAGCGTGATTGGATGCCCTCACGCGTTTGTTTTATCTTTAAGGTAAAATGATTTCATGGTGTACTTGCTTTCCATCTCTGAAACCCGCTGGGAATAAGCGATTCGAAGGCTGGATGTACGAAGCATCTGATTTTCAAATGAACTGTATGAAATGGGAACCAGGTGGGATTCCCGATTTTGAAAGGTTACTGAAGTTTGACCGTTCTCGGCGGCAGAATAACTGGTTACATGGGAATGGGAGATCCACATACACTCACTTTTCACAGGAGAAGCAGTCGGAAATAAAAACATCGACATTTGGGGGTTTAACATGATTGGGGCCTTATATGAAATACCAATCAGCTCTTTCGTCCCGTCCTTTCTGCCTTGATACGACGAACCGAAAAATTCACAGCTTTTCTTCAGGATGTCCATTGGTTTAAACGGAGAAAGAATGACATCCTCCATTTCAATGATTTCTGTAAATGTCTTGGCACCATATTCAATGGGCTTTAACATCAATGTATGAGGATTTACTTCATATTCTTCCAAAATTCGCGATTTCCCCTTCATATTTTCTCCTCCTTTTACATAATTCTCCAAAATAATACCATAAATACCACCAGGTGTCTCCAATATTATTAAAAAATTCTGAAATTATTTACATGACACTAATTCCTGCTATAAAAATTATCAGAATAATTAATTTTTTGGTTGAATTTTTGAGTTTCCTTCCATATACTAATAAAAAGAATTCAGAGGTGATCGTATTGGAAAATAAAAAGTCCTATACCGAAATGATGAAAGCTTCTGCGATGACCCGGAAACGAAACGCTGAAAGAAGCGTGATGGAGATTTACATTGATATGCTTCTATACGAAAGCATCCTGACAACCCAAAAGACGAAATTGTTAAAAGACATTGATGCGGCCCTGGACCATAAGAATGAATCGTTATTTATGAAACTTACGGAAGAATTAAAAGAAATCAATATTCGTTATGGATTATAACAAAAGGCTGGCTCTGAGAACGAGCCAGCCTTCCCTTTTTGTACCGCGATCAGAGAATGACTTCGCTCCTAATGGTAAAAACTAACCGCAAGTCGATAAATTTGGAGCGAACAACATGATATTCATCAAGGTACTTGTCCTTTATCTCATTACGATTGCGGCCATGCGGCTCATGGGAAAATCAACCATTGTACAGATGACGCCCTATGACCTTGTGGCCATCATCATTGTAGGGACGATCGCATCAGAACCGCTCATCAGTACAAAGTTCTGGCCAACAATCACAGCGCTTGTCATATTGGTGGGCCTTCATGTTTTGTTCTCATACCTCACATTAAGTCAATGGGGAAACAAATTCTTCCTTGGGGAACCGACCCTGTTGATTAAAAATGGCGAAATTCTGGAGGACAATCTGGAAAAATCAAAGATTTCCCTTATCCAATTGACTTCCATCCTGAGAGCGAACGGCTACCCTAAAATCTCTGATGTGGATTATGCCATGCTCGAACCGATCGGGGAAGTGAGTGTCATCCCTAAAGTAGAAAACACACCGGTAACGGTTCAGCATTTAGATTTAAAGATTGATGATGAAGGGCTGCCGATTTCTGTCATTGTCGATGGAAAGATTCAAAAACGAAACTTGCACCTCCTCGGCAAAGATCGGAACTGGCTGCTTGATCAATTATCACATGAAGGAATAAAACCAAAAGAAGTCATCTTCGCCTATATGACGGAAAAGAAGAAAAACCTAATCATCAGTAAAAGAGAAGAGGCCTAGTCAGATGACCAGGCCTTTTCTTTATTCATTCTTCTCTTGTTCATGATGCTCAAGCATGTTCAATCGCTCCATCATGGTTGGATGCCCATACCGGAAAATCTTCACCAAAAGTGGTGGATTTACCTGTGAGAGGCCAACCTTAGACAACTTTTGAAAGGACGTGATGGCTGCCTGCTTATCTTCGGTCATTTCAATCGCGTACCGATCTGCACGTGTTTCCTGATATCGGGAGATCCAATTTGAAAATGGACTGACCGTAAACATCAGCATAGAGGTAATCAGGAGGAATAAAGGCAATGAACTCAGGCTGGATACATTCCCTACCTTGATTTCATCCTTGTAATTCGCAACGATTCCCCTCATCAGCTTGGAAGCCAGGAATAAACCGAAGAACGAAAGCACTAAATAAATCGCAATCCCGATATAAATATGCTTTTCTACATAGTGGGCCATTTCATGGGCCATGACAAACAGAATTTCTTCATCCGTCAGCTTTTCAAGGGTGGTGTCCCAAAGAACGATACGGGAATTTGAGCCCACTCCATTTACGTACGCATTAAGGGAATTGGTCTTTTCCGACATATTGACCTCGAACACATGATCAGCCGGAATTTGGGCTTTTTCAGCAAGCGTCAGGATCTTTTGTTCAAGTGCTTTATCCTTCAAAGGATAGAAATCATTATAAAGGGGATCGATCACCACCGGCTGGATGAACATCATGAAAATCGTAAATGGTACGGACAAGGCCCATGCCGCCAGCCACCATCGATTCTTAAACTTTTTCATAAGCCCATACAGGACTGAGACAATGATGAACATAATCAAGTAGTTCACCCAGAAATCCGTCAATTCATCCTTCATCCACATGGAAAAAGTCTGTGTCGAGATATTGTAAGTCTTAGAAATTTTATAAGAGATGAACGACAAAGGGAAAATGGCAATGAATGAAGCAAGTGATAACCAGAACAGGTAAACCGCCGTTTGGATGAAGCGGTTTTTCGCCGTACCCCTGGCCCATTTTTCAAAGCCTCTCGATATTCCAAAAATAAGAATCAAAAAGTAAAATAACCATTCATAAGGCGTCGAAAGGAAAAACAACAGATTCTTGATCTTCGAAAATTCCTCACTCAGCATGATTTCTCTTGCATTCATGAATGTAGCAGGATCTGCACTGCTCCCTCTAAAGCCGTCGGGTAATGAGGAGTCAGCCAGAAAGAACAAATACACATATAAAAATAATCCCAGCAGCAAATAACCCATTACCGCCCGGAAAGCCCACTTTCTTACCAAATTACTTCCTCCCTTCCTTCTCTCTTACTATATGTAATACCTTGTCCTTCTATTTAGAACAAGAAAAGCGGAGGCGGCTTGGTCAGAGGCGACAAGCATAAGGCGAGCATACCGGAAAGGCGCCTTTTGCCTTTTTGGTATGCTTGACTTATGACCTCGAGCCTCTAGCCGCCGGAGCTGGACAATAGAAATGCGGAAGGGCTTTGGTCAGAGGCGGGTGGCATAAGCCAAATTGGCCATGAAGGCGGCTCTTTGCCTTCTTGGACAATTTGGCTTATGACATGTGCCTCTAAGCCCTGCAGCTGGACACTAGAAAGGCGGAGGCGGCTCGCTCAGAGGCGACAAGTATAAGGACAACAGAGGCAAACCAACCAAATAAAAAAGTCACGGGGACACGTGACTTCATCCTTTACATTAAGAATACCGAATAGAGTGATAAAATGGAAATGGCACCGATAACGACAACAATCACATTGGCACCCAGAAAGGCGATGAGGAATGCTGCAGCCGTCCCTACCACCCCAAATAAAAGATTCCCTTCCTGAATCAATAATATACTGGGGAAAATCAGTGCCCCTAACACTGCAAACGGGACATTTTTCAACACCCCTTGTAGAAACGGAGGAAGTTCTTTTCCTTTAAAAACGAGAAACGGAAGCATCCGCGGAATATATGTGACGACAGCCATCCCGATAATCATCCATATAACCGTACTATTCATTCGCTGCTCCCCCATTCTGTTTAATCATGACGACTGCTTCTACAAGGATGGCAGACACAAGCGTAGCGAGTACAATGGACCAGCCATTTGATAAGTTTGTTGTAAACAGGAGGACGCTGTTTAAAGCCCCTGCCGTCACCGCAAGAAAGGTCACCTTGATGCTTTTTTTCATGGACGGGACAAGAAGCCCGACAAACATGGCGTAAAGAGCAATCGTCATGCTTGCCTGCAGGAACTGGGGAAGAATCTCTCCAATAAAGTACCCGATACCGGAATTGAGCACCCAGCTGCCATAGGAAATCAGGATGACGCCAAAGGCAAAGCCGGTTTTCACTTTACCCTCTTTCACACTGATGACTGTAAACGTTTCATCCGTTATCCCAAAAGCATATGTCAATTTTTTATACAGAACATCCTCTTCCAGCTTTTCACTCAGTGATGCAGACATCAAGAAGTGGCGGATATTCACGATAAACGTGGTGAGAATGATTTCAAGAATCCCCGTACCGACTGCAATCAAGCTCAGAGATATGTATTGAGCCGCCCCTGCAAATACAAGCATACTCATTAATACGGTTTCGGTGACAGTAAGTCCAGTAGTCCTTGCCAGCAATCCAAACGTAAGGGCAACTGGCATATATCCAATGGCAATACTTATCCCACCCTGCAGGCCATGGCGAAAATCACTTACTTTTTTTGTGGAAAGCAGTGCCTCCATCTCTTCACATCCTTTATAATAGAAGGTAATAAGCTATTTTAATAATTTGATAATTTATTATATTATACATATAGACGTTATAGTATACAAGAGAGGTTTTAATATGGAAAATTTCCCGATACAAATTGGCGATAACATCAGAAAAATACGACGCGAACGCGGACTTAGCCTTGAACAAATGGCTGAATCCACCGGGGTGAGTAAAGCAATGATCGGACAGATCGAGCGGGGTGATTCCAATCCAACCGTAGCCATTCTATGGAAGATCGCAAATGGACTGAAGGTCTCATTTTCATCGCTTATCGAAAAGCCGCAGCACCAGGTATCGATCACCCACTATAAGGATGTGCAGCCTGTACTCGAAGATGATGGAAACTATATTGTCTATCCAATATTCCCATTCGACCCTTTTAAAAAATGGGAAAGCTATCGGGTGGAGATGAGGCCGGGCTGTTCCTATAAGAATGAAGGCCACCCTCCCGGAGTAGAGGAATATATCACCGTGATAGCCGGTAAGATCTCCTTGAAGATAGCGGATGCAACCTATGAATTGGACGAAGGAAGTTCCATTCGCTTTGCAGCGGATTCAGGTCATCAATATATAAATTCTTCGGAGGAACAGGCTGTCTGCCAAATGATGATTTATTATGGAAATGAATGAAAAAACTCCTGCCCGGTTGTTCAGGCAGGAGTTTTAGTTTGGAGTTAACAGAACGTATCCTTAGGTTTAGGTACTGAGAGGCCGAATAAAGGTCTGAGATATAGGGCAAGGAATGTTCCTCCTAATGCAAGAATGCCCCAAATGTAGCCATGAAGGCTGAATGAAGCAATCCCTCCGAAATAAGCACCGATGTTACATCCGAATGCCAAACGTGCACCATATCCCATCAGCAGACCGCCAATGACGGATGCCGCTGCATTTTTACCAGTGATCTTATTAAACCGGAATAGTCCTCCCGCTGCTGACGCGAGGAACGCTCCAAGGATGACACCAAAGTTCAGGACCGTGGTGGAATCAGCGAAAATGGACGATTGCAGAGCTGCTGCATTCGATCCACTCCAGTATCCCCAGCTCGCAACATCCACTCCGAACATTGCTGCCGCTTTTGAACCCCAAAGCGCAAAAGCAGATGTGATGCCCCAAGGATTTCCTCTCGTCATGAGTGTAAGTGCATTTAAAACTGCAAGAACAATGGCTGCTGCGATAAGCGGCCAAGATCCGCGAAAAATCCTTTTCCAGCCTTGCGTCGTTGGAAGTGCCGCCATTCTCGGCGGATTTTTCTTCTTCTCTATTCTTAAAGTGATCCAGGCAATGAAGCCAAATAAAGCAATAGACACTGCCCATGCTCCGAAATATCCCAGTCCCGTAGAAGTTGCAAGTGAAATGGGTTCAAATGAAGGCAGTTCCTCTGTCCAGAATGGTAAATGAGCCGCTCCGACCGTTGCTCCTACGATAAAGAAAAGCAGCGTGATGAACATGACGGAACGACCTCCGCCAATGGCATAAAGCGTACCTGAAGCACACCCCCCGCCAAGCTGCATGCCGACCCCGAACATAAAGGCACCGACAATCAAGCTCACACCGACCGGTGACACATAACCGGCAGCTTCACCGCCAAAGAACGTATAGCCCGTTGCCAAAATCGGTGCAAAAAGCGTAACGGCAACAGCAAGCATCAACATATGAGATCTGAGCGCCTGCCCGTTCCCCACTGACATTACTCTACGGAATGCCGAAGTGAAGCCGAATCTTGCGTGAAATAATGTATATCCTAAAAGCAATCCAAGAACAAGCAATACCGTTTGAGCTATTTCCTGGGTAAATAACAAATAAATCCCGAGAATAGCCGCCGCCACTAATCCACTGGCCACTAAAGACGTCTGAGGCGGGTTAAGTTCAGTACTGCCCTTCTTGGGACCTTTTGTTTCATCTATAGGTTGAACATAGCTTCCCATGCAAAACCCTCCTTAATCTGATTGGTTTAGTATGAATTTATTTTAATATAGTAATAGATTTAGGGGGAGATGTCAAAGGTGCGGTTTGGAGTTGGGGGATGGGTTTGAATTTTGGTACCGGTTATGTGATTGGGGTTAATGGAATTGTTTGTGGTAGATGGTTCCTTTGGTGTCCCATTGTAATTCCTGGTCAGCTGATTAAATTCGGGGTCGATTGTCAGAATACCTGATATGTTTTTTATTTCGAGGATTGAATATTAATATATTTATATTAATTGTTCCGCTTTCTGGAATATTGAACCGGTTTTGAGATTATTGTTCCGTTTTATCTTAAATTGAACCGTTATAAAAATAATCGTTCTACTTTCCAGATAATTGCACCACTTGTCGAATTTCGTTACAGACCACGGGTTGTCTCCTCATCACCGCATACGTCCATTCAAGGTCGCTACAAACCTCCCCCTATTGCAGCCGATCAATACAAACCAAACAACCAAAACCCTAATTTGTCCAAACCTTTTTCAAAAAACCCCCCTTCCCCTGCAATCCATATCAAACACCACCTCCCCCATTCCCCTACTATCCAGCCAAAACAGACAAATCTACCAATGACTTTCCACATAACATGAACGGATGAACCATCTTACTCATACCAAGCCCAATTCCATCTCAAACGCTGCACACTATCCACACCCAAAATAAAAGAACCCGCCCAAAAACCAGGCGAGCTCTCCCCGTATAAACTATTTTCCCTTAAACTCCGGCTTCCTCTTCTCGCTGAATGCCAGTAACGCTTCAACGCGGTCCTCTGTCGGAATCGTGATTTCATACGCTTTTCTTTCGATTTGCAGGCCGGTTTGAAGATCCACGTTCATGCCATTCTTAACTGCATATTTTGCCTGTTGAAGAGCGACCGGTCCGTTGGAAAGCATAGGTTCCACAAATGCATGTACTTCCTCGAAGAAGTTGTCTTTGTTGACGACCCTTGTCACCAATCCGATTTCGTGTGCTTCCTCTGAGGTCAGGCGCTTGGCTGTGAGGATCAGTTCGAGTGCCTTCGATTCCCCAATCAACCTTGGCAGGCGCTGTGTTCCTCCCGCTCCCGGGATGATGGCAAGACTTGTTTCGGTAAGGCCCATTGAGGTTCCGGCTGCCGCCAGTCTGAAATCACAGGCGAGTGCAAGCTCCATCCCCCCGCCGAATGCGTAGCCGTTCATTGCGGCAATTGTCGGCTGCGGAAGGGTCGAAACGGATTGAAAGACTTCCCCTATTTTATATACGTTTCGAAGCACCTGCGCTTCGGTCAGTGTTTTTCGCTCCTTCAGATCAGCACCTACGCTGAATGCTTTCTCACCGCTCCCGGTAAAGATCACAACTCGTACATCAGGATTGATGCGCAGTGAGTCCACTACCTGCTGTAATTCATTTAACGTATCATAATTAAAGGCATTCATCGCCTCTGGTCGATTGATCGTTACAATTGCAGTATGTCCCTTTTGTTCTAATAAGATCGTTTCCAAGATGGTTCTCCCCTTTGTTTGTATAGTTTCTCAGTAACTAACATTCGACAAAAATAGTGTAAACCCTTTCAAACACCATGAATTAATCAAAAATCTGTTTTCTGATGGCTGCCCGTAACATAACAAATCGCACGAAATTTCCTTATGTGTGAAGAATAAAAAAAGAGGCCCAGTGATAACTCACTGGGCACCTCCTCAATCAAGACTGCAGTACTTGCTCCTTCAATGCTCTCCTCAATATCTTCCCTGTTGTATTTTTAGGCAGTTCTTCCAGGAATTCAATTTGAGAAGGAAGCTTGTACTTTGCCAGATGTTCTTTACAATACTCCATCACGGCATCCTCGGTTAGTGCCGGGTCATTTTTGACCACGTAGCAGCTTACCGCTTCTCCCATTTCAGGGTCGGGTACACCGATGACTGCGGCTTCCACAATTTGAGGGTGATCATAGAGAACCTCTTCTACTTCACGCGGATAGACGTTGTAGCCGCCGACGATGATCAATTCTTTTTTGCGGTCCACAATATAGAAGTAGCCTTCTTCATCCATCCGGGCCAGATCGCCGGTATACAGCCAGCCGTCACGAATGGCAGCAGCTGTTTCTTCTTCCATTTTATAATAGCCTTTCATGACATTCGGGCCTCTTACGATCAGTTCGCCCACCTGACCGACAGGAACTTCATCTCCCAGTTCATCTACTACTTTGTTCTCGATGTTCATGATCGATGTACCGATGGACCCCGGTTTTCTAGGGCGGTCGAGTGGATTGAAGCATGTTACAGGTGATGCTTCAGATAATCCGTACCCTTCTGAGATCATGACATTGAATTTCTTTTCGAAGTTTTTCAGTAAGGCTACTGGTAAAGAAGCTCCGCCGGAAATGCATAGACGCAGCGAAGATAGGTCTTCCGGATTGCCTTCGGGATATTGGTAAAGGAAGTTGTACATCGTCGGTACACCTGCAAACACAGTCGGTTGATATTCCTTCGATAAGGCGAAAATATCTTTCGGACTGAAGCGCGGGACAATCAATAATGTGGCACCGGTCATCAGTGGTGCATTTAAGACGACGGTCAGACAGAAGACGTGGAACATCGGAAGCGCGGTGATGACACGATCTTCTTCATTCATCTTCAGATAGCTGCCGACATCCATTGCATTTGAATAAATATTCTTATGTGTCAGCATGGCTCCTTTAGGTTTTCCTGTTGTACCGGATGTGTACAGGATGATGGCGACTTCCTCTTCAGCGATCTCGGGTCCTTTAAAGCCCATATCCCCACTGGACAATACACTTGAAAACGATTTCAATTTTGGGTTTGCTTCAGAAAGTCTTTCCAGATCGATCCCCTTAGCACGTTCATCACCAGATTCACAGAGGATAAAGCTCTGTACATCAGGCAGCAGATGCTGCATCTTCTCAATTAATGGGAGAAGCAGGTCTAACGTAACGATGGCTTTGACATCCCCGTTTTTAAGGATATAGCCGATTTCGTCAGGCGTATAAATCGGATTAATAGGAATGACTTTTAATCCAAGGCGCAGTGCACCGTACAATCCGATGACGAAATGTGGTGAATTTCCAAGAACAAGTGCGATATGATCCCCTTTTTTCAATCCCAGCTGCTCCAACCCGCTTGCAAATTTAGACACAGCAGCATTTAACTCTCCGTATGTACTCGAATGAGCCAGGAAATGATATGCTGTCTTATCTGATTTTTCTAGAGCAATTTGTTCCAAACGTGATGAAATATTCATTAAAAATACCTCCCCTTTGCAAAATGAATGAATGGTCATTCATCTAATTATTAAAAGTATTCAAAATATATTTTATATAAAGAATACTATTATTACAAGTCCCCCGCATCATAAAACCTTTGATAGAATAGTAGAAAAGACTGCCCTGGTCCAAGACAGTCTTTCTTTGTATGGTGATTAATTCGATTCGGCAAAAATGGCGTTTGATACCAGTCGGAACAGATAATCCGTATGATCTCGGAAAGTTGGTTCCAATCCAATGAGCAAGACATTCCCGTCTTTCACCATGACCGGTCTCCCCTGCGCTTGACTTCTACCTTTCCAGTGTCCGGCCATGAAGAAATCTTCACTATCTTTATAGTTTGATAACACTTCCTTGTTTTCGGTATTTGAGTACCATGTCGGCTGGTAGACAAACCCGAGGTCCTCGGCATTATACCCGGCTGTATAAGTTGAATCTCCATGTGTCAAATGCACGATGCCGTTGCTGTTTGATCCGCCGGTTTTCACTTCAACGTCACTCAGGCCAAGTTTGGTTGATGCCTGGGAAGCGCCAGCCCCGATAGCCAGGAAGTTTCCACCTTCAGCAATAAAGCTTTTTACGTTTGCTTTAAACGCTTCATATTGAGCTGCATCCTGTAGTCCAAACTCCTGATTGGCAGTACTGTTTTCATAAGAAATCAAATTTGATTTTCCATTATAGATGAACACATCACTTTCTCCCAATCCTTCTTCGGCTATTTGAACGGGAGTTTTTTCAACAACTTGGAATCCAAGACGCTCCAACGCCAGCTTTGTTCCGGCATGAGATTGAGCTTTATTGATTCCTCCATCTTTAAGGATTGTAACAACCTGGGCCTTCACTTCTTTTGCCCCCTCTGGGATTGCCTTCGTGGCGATTGTGACAGCTGAATCTTTTACAAGGGTCTGCAATTCAGATTTAGCTGAACTGTCGGCATATAATGTGCCATCACTGCCCCTGTACAGCGTGTGACCTTTATTTAATAACTGATTTGCCAGAGATACAGATTCGACTGATGAATTCGGGATGGCATATGGTCCCTCTCCAATCACTTCCCCATTGGAATCAAGGGCGCGTACTTCATTTGACTTCACATTCAGTTGATCCTCACTGCTTACTTCAACTGCCTGGAATCCCCATAATTCCGGCAGATTCCATGCGGAAATGTCATACATGCTCGGCGTGTCTTCCGTTATATCCTCACCATCCCAAAGCATCGTATTGGCAAGCCCTGCTTTTGCCTGATCCATTGGCACAATGTAGGTGCCTTTAGGATACGTAACACCATCGTAAGTAAATTCTTTTTTCGCTTCTTCCACGGTTATATCATTATCTTGAAGGTGTGCGACAGCTTTTTGAGTAGCTGTTTGATCTTCTGCGTCGTTTGGTAAAATATAGGCAGATGGGAAATGCCCCTCTTTATGGAATGGATGATCGAATTGGACGCCGCGCTTAAACACTTCAATTTGATCCTTTACCATTTCAGTTTTGTTTTCACTGGCAAAATTCAACGCCCCCATTACAGCATCATACGTCCACTTGACACCATCCCAGTCATTTGTCGGTGCTTCAAGCGTATAACCGTATGCCCCATGATACATGGCATACATCGGGGTGAAGATAGGCGGATAATCGTCCCATCCTGCAGAATCATCACGCTGCGGGATATAGGTCCCCTCCATATTCTGATAATCCACTTTGGACGTTTCCGTATTTGTATTTTCGTAATTAGCCTTATTGCCTACAATGCTTGCCTCCATCGCTTCAGCTTGACCCATGGCCCATTTGGAATACAAATCATACTCATAGTTTGGGTTATGTGGAGGAGTGCACGGTTCAATAAGACCAGGTTTAGAAGGACCGCCATATCCCTTCACGTATCCATGAAGATCAAGGAATACCATTGGATTCCATTCAGTGATCAAATCTACCATATGTTCTGTTTCAGGCTGCGATTGAGTGATGAAGTCACGATTAAGATCGATCCCATTCCCGTTGAAACGGGTTGCACCAATGCGCCCATCCGGATTCGCTGTAACATTGAAGATGAGAATATGGTCTTCTAAAATGGATTTTGTCTCCTCGTCATTGTCGGTTGCGAATCGTTCAATCAATTGAAGAACTGCGTCAGTGCCTACAAACTCGGTACCATGGATAGAGCCATTTATCATGACCGGTACTTTTAAATCGGGGTGCTTTTCGATGAAATCCTGGGCTTTATCAGGAGATTTGATCATCTTTTTGCGGAGACCCTTGTAATATCCGAATTTCCCTTTTGCAGAAGGGTCGGACACTGTCACGACATACATGTCCTGTCCCAAAGCAGACTTCGTTTTACTCTTTTCCACGGAAATCCGGCTGCTTTCTTTGGCAAGGGCATTCAGTTTCCCTTCTATTTGCGAGTACTTCACAAAATCATAGTGCTCACTATTGAATAAGCTCTTCTCCTTTTCCTCTAATTGAGTGTTTTGGATGACCGTTTGGGGAGAATCGGCCAATACGTTGAGTGGGGAGGAAGCCAGCAGTGTAAAACTGGCAATTCCTGCAAGTAACTTGTTTTTCATGTATGTACCTCCAAATTATGTAATACTATAATGATAGAATAATAATTCAATGTGGTACATAAATATTTAGTTCTATATTTTATATGGTAGAATATTACCAACCATATCACTGAACAAATGCATGGCTAACCCTCCAAATCTGCACGATAAAAAAAGCACTCCCAAAACCAGGGAGTGCTTTACCACGTATATCAATATCAATAAACCAAATCAACAAATTCTTCTTTAGTTATTTTTCCAAAATAATGCTGGATCTCTACACCTTCCAATGCCTGCGCAATTTCTTTTCTTTCATAGCGCGTGCCCGTGAGTTTCTCCTCTACGTCCTCCACGTTGCCGACGCCAAAGAAATCTCCGTAAATCTTGCAGTTTTCAATCATACCTTTATTGACTTCCAGACGGACATCGATCTGGCCGACCGGGAATCTGTGCGAATGCTGCAGATTGAATTTCGGGGATTTCCCATAATTCCAATCCCAGTTTTGATAGCGTTCCTTGGAAAGTTCATGGATATTTTTCCAGTCTTCATCTGTTAGAACATATTCCTCTACATCGCTTCCACCAAAAATATAGTCAAGGAGCGTGGAACGGAACTCTTCAATCGCCATTTTTTCAGAAAGGAATTCAGAGATGTTCGCGACACGGCTGCGGATTGATTTGATTCCCTTTGATTCAATTTTATCCTTCTTCACTTTCAGCGCAGACACAACGTTCTCCATTTCTGAATCAAACAATAACGTTCCATGGCTGAACATCCGTCCCTTTGTAGAGAACTGGGCATTTCCTGAGATTTTCCTTCCTTCTGCCAGCAAGTCATTACGGCCGCTCAGTTCAGCGTTGACACCAAGCTTGTTTAAAGCTTTCACAACGGGTTCGGTGAACTTCTGGAAGTTATGAAAGCTTTCTCCGTCGTCTTTTGTGATGAAGCTGAAGTTCAAGTTACCGAGATCGTGGTAGACCGCTCCACCGCCTGATAGGCGCCTTACTACGTGCAGTCCTTCTTTATCAACATATTCTGTATTGATCTCTTCGATTGTATTTTGGTTTTTACCTATGATGATCGAAGGTTCATTGATATAGAACAGTAAGTAACTTTCGTTGATGTCGAGGTTTTTCAGTGCATACTCTTCGATTGCCAAGTTGATTCGTGGATCTGTGATCCCTTTATTATCAATAAATAACATCGTAATCCTCCTAAATGATGATTTCCATCCCCTGTTTGGCGAGCTGTACGTCTCCTTTATAGATCGTTTTTGCTTCAGAGGCTAATTGTTCCAGATCCCCAAAATGAGGAAGGTGAGTCAGAATCAGCTTTTTCACTCCGGTTTCCAGGGCAAGCTTTCCTGCATCGAGGCTTGTCATGTGACCAGCACCGGAAGCATCCATATCCCCATAGAAATTACACTCACAAAGGAGCAGGTCTGCATCCTTTCCAAACGGTACAAAAGAGTCTTTGTAGGAAGAATCAGCTGTGTAAAAAATGGATTTCCCATCCGCTTCAATGCGCATCCCGTAACATGGTACAGGATGTTTGGTCTTCACAAATGTTACAGAGAAAGGTCCTATGGTCAATTCTGACTTTTCATTATACGGATGAGCTTTCATGAATTGTTTATATGTAAGTGACTTGAAACCCTGGGCATCTTCGTCATGCCCATAAACCGGCAGTGTACCTTTTGATTTCCCTAAGAAATACTGTATTAATAAAGCGTGCTGCAGTACACCGATGTCCGCAATATGATCCGGATGATAATGGGAAATTAGTACGGCATCCAATTCAGTAGGATCAATATATTTTTGTAAATGGGAGAGTACCCCGCTCCCGCAATCCACTAATAATGTAAAGCCATTGTGTTCGAGCAAATACCCTGTGCTGGCTTCGCCTGCCTTCGGATATCCACCCCAATGACCGATGATGGTCAGCTTCATGTTGAACCTCCCCTGCGAAATTTGTCATGTCATATAACCCTACTATACTTCATTCTGCCTATTTTTTCATTTTTTCCGCCTAATTTTGAATAAACCATTGACGGGATTCATACTGTTATAATACAATAAAATAAATTAACACACCAGTTATATAACACAAACAAATGACGGGTGAATAAAAATTACGGAGGGTGATGAACATGGTAAAAAATATTATGGAATTCTTTCGAAATTTGCCGCCTAAGTCTTGTGCACAATGTGGAGAAGTAATTGAAGAGCAGCATGAATGCTACGGTATTTACTGCGAGAAATGTACGACTGATTACGAGTATTAAGGATTAATAGGGTTATTAAAAAGACGATCTGTATGAGGTAAAAAGTGTGTACCCGCTGAAATGACGTTCTTTGACTTCTCGAGGTTACTGGCCGCCGGAAATGGATAACAAAAAGGATGCTCTAAAATGAGAGCATCCTTTTTCATGTTATTTAACTTCTACTGTCTGCATGGTGTGTTCGTGAATTTCTTTCCCTTTGGTCACATGGACCTCGACGGTATACTTCCCCTTCTCCGGAAAGGCATAAGAAACATTATATTCACCGTCTTCACCAGCTGCAAGATCGACCCATTCATGCTTTTCTTGACCCTCTTTAAAGATTTCAAGACGCACTTCGGCACCTTCCAATGCCTTCCCTTCGTTTTCTACATGTACCTTCCATTCAGATTCTTCCCCGGCTTTAATCGAGTCAGGCTTTATCAAGTCAATAGAGACTGTACTATCGTGGTGGCCATGATCATCGCCGCCTTCATCTCCATGTCCTTCTTCATGACCTTCACCGATTGTTATTTCCGTTTTCGGCATGGTATGCATTTCGCGGGCCGTCACGTGGACCTGTACAGTATACATGCCGTCTTCATCTAATGTCTTTTCCGCTTTATATACTCCGTCCTTGTCATGCTTCGCCTCAATCATTTCACTTTCTTCTTTTTGACCATTTTTCCATATTTCATATTTTACTTCATCTGCATCCTCCACACTCTCTGCACCTTGAGTAACTTTTGTGGAAAGAGACAGGGCTTTTCCTTTTTCACCCTTTTCCGGGACCTCAAGTTCTGCAGCTATCGGTTCCATCTTGTTCCCTTCCTCAGATGAGTCACCTGCATTTGAGTTTCCGCAGGCAGAAACCAATAGTGCCAGTACACTCATTAGTAAGAACAGCAGCAACTTCTTCATCATAACTCTCCTTTGATAAGCAATCTTGTGTTCAATAATCATTGTGAACTTCTCACCACATAGTATACACCTTGATTGTCATGATTGGTTTGTCCATTTTATGAATGTAAAAAGGAGATGCACGGGCATCTCCTCTTACATATTAAGCTTCAATGGCTTTCGTATATTGTTTCTTGAATTGTCCTACAAAGAAAATTGAAGTTAGGACGATGAAGACAAGGAAATACCCCAGAAGGATCAAGAGATTCTGCCACATGTAACCAACATCGCCGCTTGAGATGATTGCTTTAAACGCTGATACGGAGTATGTCATCGGCAGCAATGCACTGATAGGCTGAAGTGCACTTGGTATCAATTCTAATGGAAATGTCCCTGCACTTGTCGTCAATTGAAGGATCAAAATGATGATCGCCACGAATCGTCCCGGATCACCCAAGATCGTCACAAGCACCTGAATCAACGCAAGGAACGTAAGGCTTGTGATGATGGTAGAAAACAAGAACAAAGGTACACTTTCTACTTCAAGACCCAATCCAAACAGTAGAATTCCTGCCGCAATCAGGGATTGGATGATCCCTACTGTCGTAAGGACCGTGAATTTACCCATGAACCAGCTCATCCCACTCGAAGGACGATCTGCAGGTTCTTTCAGTGGATAGACTATCGAAATCAAAAGTGCACCCACAAACAGTCCGAGGGATAAGAAGTAAGGAGCGAAACCAGTTCCGTAGTTCGGCACATGATTTATTTTTTCGTTTTTTACATCGACTGGTGCTGCCATCATGTCATAGGTATCTCCATTTGCCTTTACACTGTTTGCTTCTTTGGCAGCGTCTTTTAACTTGTTTTCGTATTCCGTCGTTCCATCGGATAATTTTGTCGACCCTTCCGCTAATTGAACAGAGCCGTCAGCGAGCTTTTTAGATCCATCCATCAATTGAGTCGAGCCATTATAAACTCTATTCAGCCCAGAACTTAATTCACTTGCACCTGAAGCAAGTCGAACCGTTCCTTGGTGGACTTCTCCCATCTTTCCAGTTAACAGACCAACGTTCTTTACAATCTCAGCCTGCCCCGCCTGGAGCTGGTTGGAACCTTGGTCAAGCTGAACCGTTCCATCAACAAGTTGGGTGACCCCGCCTTGCAGCTTTTTCTGTCCTTCATTCAGTTTTCCGAGTCCGCCTGCAAGGTTTCCAGCACTCTTCTGCAGCTCTGCAGCCCCGCTGTTGAGGGACCCTGTGCCTGTCTCCAGACCTGTGGCACCTTGTTTAATTTGATTAATGGCTGCCTTCAATTGTTCTTGTTTCTCCTTTGGAAGGTTTTCCATGAATGGCGCCAATTGAGTTTCAAGTTCATGGGCACCTGCCCCAATCGCCTGCGCTCCGGCTTCAGCACGATCAGCTCCTGCCTGAAGCTCCCCTATTTTATCTGTCAGGGTTTGAGAACCTGCATATAATTGGGCTGTATTGTGGATTGCACTATCCAGTCCGGCATCCACTTCTTCCAAGCCGGCTTTGCTCTTATCAATACCTCCTGCCAGAGCATCAATACCTGATTGTATATCCTGTGTTCCTTTATACAATTGTTGAGATTTGTCGGCCATGACACCGACACCGTCCGATAGTTCTTTTGAACCCTTGGCAAGTTCAGCGGCTCCTGCCTTCGTTTTTGCGACGCCGTCTGTCATTTCAACATTCTTTTCAGCCAAAACAGTTAGATTATCCTTCAATGTTTGTGCACCTTTGGACAAGTCCAGGGCTCCACTGTTGATTTCTCCCGCCTTATCACTCGCTGTCTGGAACCCATCACCCATTTCCTGGATTTTATCAAACATCGTTTCCGCATAGGTTTCGGACACAGATTGGGAAAGGCTGGCCTTGATTTCTTTCATCGCTGTATCACCGATTTGAGCAGACAAGAAGTTGAAGCTTTCATTAGGGACATACTTCAGGGAAAGCTTTTGAGGATGATCCTCCAGAAGTGTAGTGCCATTTTCAGAAAAGTCCTCTGGAATTTCTACCAGCATATAATAGTCTTGTTTCTTCAGGTTTTCATAACCTGCTTCTTTATCTACAAAATGAAAGTCAAATTGACCGCTATCCTTCAGTTTCTGAACGAGATCAGATCCAATATGAAGTTCCTCCCCATTAAACTCTGCTCCGCGGTCACTGTTTACAACTGCTACGGGTAAATCATTCAGCTGTTCATAAGGATCCCAAAACGCCCACAGAAACATACCGCTATATAAGACAGGGATGAATAACACAGCGAGAATGGGTATAAGCAGTTTTTTGTTACGGAATATTGCTTTAAATTCTGAACCTGTAAAAGTTTTCTTCATCTTTTCCTCCTATGTTGATTGAAATAAGAATAAATGACCATTTATCTCAAATAGTCACTTTGAAACAAAAAATAATTGACCATATTATTCGTTTGGTCATTCCCGATCAAAAATAAAGGACTATCCTGCAGATAACCCTTTTATAAGATACAGCTCAAACAGATTGGAAATTTCGTCTTTATCGAGTGGACCATGGGTCCGTTCCCAATCAAAGATCAATGAGACATACAGCTTCAACATAATAAATGCGGTCATTTCTGGATTGCACGGCTTAATCGCTCCAGAAGCTATTGCTTTTTCAATTCGTTGACTCAAAAGCTCGATGACCGCTTTCTCCATTCGATCAATCACTTCCGATACTGCGGGGGTTCCGATTTCTCTTGCTTCCTGATACAGCTTTATTGTCAGCTGATGCTCTTTTCGGAACTCAAGCAGGCGAAAAAGTGCACGATGAACATTCTCCGTAAAAGATTCTTGAGGGTCAATCACTTGCTCTGCTTCCTTTTTCATTTCATTGATTAATGAAGTGACAATCTCGTCAAACAATTCTTCCTTATTTTTAAAGAACGTATAGATGGTGCCTTTACCAACGTTTGCAAGCTTGGCGACCTGGTCCATGGTGGTAGCTTTATATCCGAATAAAGAAAATGACTTGGAAGCTGCCTCTACTATTTGTTGTTTCCTGTTAACTGCCATTCACTCACCTCTTTTTGACTGTATGACCAAAATTGAATTTTAGTCATTATCACATTGTTTAATCTATCACACCTTTACAAATTATACAACTCTTTTATTTTTTAGCATTTTTCTAGTAACCTTCATTCATGGCCGCTGTTGAATTCCCGACAGCAGCAATGTTTGTAAAGAGACATATAAAATAAGCCTCCAAGAATAAGCTATACAGAACACTCTGTCTAGGAGGTGCTACATGAATATCTATGTTGTAAAAAGCGGTGATACGCTTTGGTCCATTTCCCGGCAATTCAACGTTGACATGTCCCAGATTTCCCATGGGAATCAATTGAAAAACGTTAACTTTCTTATTATCGGACAAAGTCTCATCATTCCCGAGCCCAATAAAGAATATATCGTGCAGCCGGGTGATACTTTAAATAAAATCAGTCAGAAAGTCAACATCGGACTGCAGGAACTTATCGACTTCAACCAAATTGCAAATCCTTCGCAACTTTACATTGGACAGCTGATCGTCCTGCCATACTTCACCCATACTGTCAAAGCAGGGGACACTCTTTATACCATTTCCTATAACTATAAAGTTGGATTGCAGGACATTCTAAATGCAAATCAGATCCCAAACCCTTCACTCATTTATCCCGATCAGAAAATCCGGATTCCCAATAAAAAGAAATCAACTGAAATCAATTCATATATCACTCAAACCGGGAGCGAAGGGGTCGGTGAGGTAAGGGGATTGGGGAATTATTTTACGTATCTCACTCCATTCACTTATTCCTTTAAAGAAGATGGGACGCTGACTGCTTTGAATGATGAGGGATTGATATCTGCCGCTTACGATACTAATGTTGATCCGCTTCTTGTTATGACGAATTATTCCGGCTCAATGTTTGACTCGGATTTAGCTGCTTCTCTTCTTCGAAACGAAACACTTCAGACAACTTTTATTTCCAATCTGATAAAAACAATGGAAACCAAAGGATATAAGGGTGTGAATTTCGACCTTGAATACGTCTATCCCGAAGATCGCGAAAATTATAACAGCTTCCTTCGAAAAGTTACAGCGGCATTGAAGCCGAAAGGGTATTCAGTATCCACTGCCCTGGCTCCTAAAATAAAGGAAGATCAAAAAGGGCTGTTATATGAGGCGCATGATTATAAAGCCCACGGGGAGATCGTCGACTTCATCGTGCTCATGACATACGAGTGGGGGTGGGCAGGCGGAAGGCCATGGGCGATCGCTCCCATCAGCGAAGTAAAAAAAGTATTGGATTACGCAGTTACTGTTATTCCCCGCAATAAGATCCTTATGGGTGTACCTTTATACGGACGGGATTGGAAGGTCCCCTGGGTAGAGGGAACTTTCGCCAAAACCGTTTCGCCCCTGGCCGCAGTTGATTTAGCAGGTAAATATGGTGTCCGGATTCAGTACGACACAGAATATCAGGCACCCTACTTTAAATATTGGGATGAAACCGGGCAGCAGCATGAAGTATGGTTTGAAGATGCCAGGAGCATATTAGCCAAACATAACATATTGGATGAATATCAATTGAGAGGGATGAGCTATTGGGTACTCGGAAGTGCATTCCCCCAAAACTGGGTGATGCAGCATGCAAGGTACAGGGTCGTGAAATAGATCTTAAATAATCAAAAAGAGGCTGGGACAGGGATGTATTGGCTTTGTCCCATCCTCTTTTTCATTGCATATAGTTGACTACCTTCCGAACCACTTTCTCCCCTTGCTCAATGCATTCAGGAATGCCGAGACCTTCAAATGAACTTCCCGCAATGAAGACCCCGGGTAACCTTTCTTCCAGGTTCTGATAGAGGGCTTTCGTCCGCTCAATATGGCCAACCGTGTACTGAGGCATCGAATCCTTGTAACGGGTGACGACTGTAAATTCAGGTTCACCTTCAAGGTCCATGATTTTTTCCAAGTCTTCGAGCACGATTTGCTCAATCTGATCATCTGAAAGGTCCACAATGGTCTCATCCCCTGATTTCCCCAGATAACAACGCAGCAATACCTTTCCATCGGGAGCGCTGTGCGGCCATTTTTTATGAGTCCATGTGCACGCTGTGATAGAATAGTCACTGTTTCTCGACACAATAAACTCGTTCCCATCCACATTCTTTTTAATCGCAGATTGGTCAAATCCCATGGCAACAGTAGCTACTGAAGTTGCCGGCATTTCCTTTAAATAATCCATAAATGAATAGGAAGGAAACATGGATTGGAGTGAGTGATGAGGCGTGGTGATTACCAAGCTGTCAGCATCCAGTACATGGCCGTTTGTAAACTCAATCGTGTAACCTCCATCACCCTCTTGGTGAACATGGGAAACCTTCATCCCTTTATGAATCGTCTGAGGCTCCAACGCATTTTCCACTCCATCGACAAGGGATTGAAGTCCTTGTGAAAAAGTCATGAACCTGCCGTTCTTCTCTTCTTTCTCAGTCTGGGAAGCAGCTTTTTTAATACCGGCAATCAGACTGCGGTGCTTTTGTTCGATATGATGCAGTTCAGGAAATGTAGACATAAGACTTAATTGATCGATATCCCCGGCATATATACCGGTCAACAGGGGTTCGATCAGATTATCGACTACTTCATCCCCCATTCGTCTTCTGAAGAATCTGCCAAGTGATTGATCGTCAGTGACTGTGGAGCGCGGAAGGATAAAGTCAGCGGCAGCTCTCATCTTTCCAGTGATAGAAAAAAGATTCGTGGTGATAAATGGGGCGATTTGGGTCGGTATTCCAATAATAGAACCCCCAGGCATAGGGTAAAGTTCCCCGCCGGCAATGACAAATGATTTTCCCCAAGTGCTGCTGACCAGCGTATCATCGATCCCGATTTCTTTTGCCAAAGTGATCGGGCTTGAATTACGAGGTACAAATGAGTCAGGTCCTCTTTCAATGACATAACCGTCTTTAATGAGCGTTTGGATTTTACCGCCTAACCGGTGTGATCCCTCTACTAATTTCAGTTGGATGGGAAGGTTTTTTTCCTTGATTTCTTTTTGCAAATAATAAGCGGTTGCCAGACCAGTAATTCCTCCGCCAATGACCACAACTTTTTTCACTTGTTGTCCCCTCAATAACATCGCCTTCTTTATCTAATTATTAATCCCTAATGATTTTCATCTGGAGTTTGCTCATTATTCAGAAAACAAAACGTGCAGCCTGTCACGCTTCCTTACCAATAAAGAGAAGGACTGAGCTCCTGAGAATGAACTCATCAGCTGCAGTCCTCCACATCTTCGTATTAGAGTACGAAAGATGAATCACTACTTATTTAAATGCTTTAAGATGACATCTGCCATCGCGTCGATGAACTCAGGTTTAGCGTTCGGCATCTCAGGTCGATAGTAGCTTGCACCTATCTCATCCGTTACCACTTTACATTCATAGTCATTATCATACAATACCTCTAAATGGTCGGCAACGAAACCTACTGGAGTGTATACAAACGTTTTGTACCCTTTCTCCTCATGAAGCTCGCGCGTCAAGTCCTGAACGTCAGGACCGAGCCATGGATCCGGGGTATTCCCTTCACTCTGCCATCCAACGGCATAGTGCTCCACACCGGCACCTTCAGCTATCATTTTTGCCGTCTCTTCCAGCTGCTGCGGATATGGATCTCCAGACTGAAGGATACGTTCAGGCAGGCTGTGTGCAGAGACGATCAGCACAGCATTCTGGCGTTCTTCTTCATTCATGCTCTCAAACGTCCCTTTCACTTTCTCTACCCAATACTGGATGAATTTCGGCTCATCATACCAGCTCTCAACTGATGTAATGGAAGGACCGCCTAGTTTCTCAGCTGTTTCTTTCGCTCTTCCATTGTACGACTTAACACTGAAGGTAGAAAAGTGAGGAGCAAGGACAATGGATACCGCTTCCTCGATGCCGTCTTTATGCATCAGTTCCACTGCATCTTCGACAAATGGTTCGATATGCTTCAAACCGAGATACATATTAAACTCGATCTCATCCTGCTTGGAATTCAAATGCTCCTCAAGGCTCTTGGCCTGATCCATCGTGATCTTGGCAAGCGGGGAGATGCCGCCGATTGCCTCATATCTTCCGCGCAAGTCTTCAAGCATTTCTTCAGAAGGCGTTCTGCCATGACGGATATGAGTATAATAGCGTTCTATATCTTCTTCTTTATATGGAGTTCCATAGGCCATAACCAACAGACCCATCTTCTTTTTTGCCATTTGTTTTCACCTCATGTTTAGTGTCTAATCCTTCTATTGTTACAGGATTTGCATTATCTCGCACTGTATTCATGGACAAAAGCCGTCAAACGCTTCAAGGTGTCAGGGTTGACGGATGGGAATACCCCGTGTCCCAAGTTGAAAATGTAGCCCGGCAGTTCCATTCCCTGATCCAATATGGCTTTCGCTCTTTCTTCGATTACTTCCCACGGAGCGAGTAGGATAGCCGGATCAAGATTCCCTTGAACAGTTTTGGTAATCCCCATCTGCCTTGCTTCTGTAATCGGCAGACGCCAGTCAAGTCCAACTACATCGATGGGAAGGTCATGCCACTCTTTTGCCAAGTGACTGGCTCCCACACCAAACATGATTAAAGGAACGTTCTCTTCTTTTAATGCAGTGAAGATCTTTTCCATGATCGGTTTAATGAATGTTCTGTAATCCTGTACGTTTAATGCTCCTACCCAGGAATCAAAGATTTGAAAAGCCGATGCCCCTGCCTTGATTTGGGCTTTACCGTACGTGATTGTCATATCTGCTAGCTTGTCCATTAAAGCAAACCAGGCTTTCGGTTCAGAGTACATGAATGATTTCGTTTTGTTATAGTTCTTGGAAGGACCGCCCTCAATCATGTAGCTTGCCATCGTAAACGGTGCTCCTGCAAAGCCGATCAGCGGTACAGATAATTGTTCCTGAGTAAGAAGCTTGATTGTATCCAGAACATAAGGAACATCATTTTGAGGATCGATTTCCCCAAGTTTCTCAACGTCTGCCACAGAACGGATAGGATTGTCGATTACAGGACCGATTCCCGACTTGATTTCTACATCCACTCCAATTGCCGGAAGCGGTGACATGATATCTTTGTAGAGGATCGCAGCATCCACATCGTATTGTTCTACCGGAAGTCTGGTCACGTACGCACAAAGCTCAGGCTGATGCGTAATTTCAAAAAGGGAATACTTTTCCTTTATTTTTCTATATTCGGGCTGCGAACGGCCAGCCTGCCTCATATACCATACCGGTGTATAGTCTGTTTTTTCACCTTTTGCCGCTTTTAAAAATGTGTCGTTTAACTGTTTCATACCTGTCGGCCACCTTTCAAAGATCCATTGATTCTATTGTATAATAAATGAATTAAATTCTAAAATTGTTTAACCGTACAACTGTAACCCTTATAAACTATAGACTTTTATCATTAAAATGTATAGTTATCAACAGAAAATGTCATAAATTTGCCGATTTTATTAACCAAAGCAGTAAAAATGGGCGCCTCCGCCCGGCTCTATGCGCCCGCTTTCACGTTTAAACAGCTTAATGTCTTGATGAACCATCATAATGTTTTTTCACTATCATAAAATCTTGGAAATCAGGTTACAGAGAGTTAAGATTAGGGAAGATTAGTAAGGAGACTACTTTTACGAGGTGAATGATGATGAAGATGTATATGACGACAGGAACTCATGAATTTTTAAGTAAGATCTTAAAGAAGCATCCTGATAAGAACATGATTCTGATGCAGGAATCAGATGCCCTTCTTGTTCACGAAACAGATGGGGAGAGCGTATTTGAATCCCCCCGAAGATATGAGGTTGTCGACCAATCCGGCTCGTTAGAAAAAAGGGGATATGCCGTTTTCAACAACATCCCTGTTACGGACGAAGGACGTCCGATATTTGAATACCGATTCAAAAATCGGGCAGGACTGATTGAAGAAGTCCCGGGCTTTATCGCCATTCGTGTGCTTCGCCCATTGGAGAGCGATACATATGTGATCATGACGCTTTGGGAAGATCGCAAAAGCTTCTTAGGCTGGCAGGACTCCAAGCAATATCAGAAAGCGCATGAAAAAAGGGGAACAGAAGAAGGAATCGATGCCAAAAAAGATATCTTTTCGGGGGCATCTTATGTAACGGAGTACCAGGTTACTGAAGATTAAACTCCCTATCATTCAGGTCCTTCAACACGTAAGGCTTATATTGAAAGGCTGGCAGGAATCCCTGTCAGCCTTTTAGCATGTTAATCCTTTTTATATAAAATCCCGTTCCTATTTGCATAAATTGCCGCCTGTGTCCGGTCGGTTACTCCCAGTTTGCTTAAGATATTGCTTACATGGGTTTTTACCGTTTTCACCCCTATGTATAAGACCCCGGATATTTCCTGATTGGTCATCCCCTCCCCGAGACACCTCAGGACTTCATATTCCCGCGTCGTTAAATCTTCATGGGGCTTCCTCTCTTGCGGCCTGAACCTTGTCATCATTTTATCAGCGACTTTTGATGCAATGACGGGTTCTCCTTTTGCCGCTTTATAAATGGCAGTGGTAACTTCTTCGGCACTTGCTGTTTTCAGCAGATAACTGTGGGCACCTGCTTCTATCGCCGGAAATACTTTCTCATCATCATAATAGCTTGTGAGTATAATGATTTTACAGCTGCCATAATAGGATAATATTTTTTCAGTTGCTTCGATTCCGTTGCCATCTTCCATCAGAAGGTCCATCAAAATAACATCCGGTTTATAGATTTTTGCGAGCTGAACAGCTTCATTCCCACTCTTTGCTTCTCCAAGGAACTCGATTCGATCTTCAGTGAGCAGATAGGTTTTGATTCCTAATCTGACCATCTCATGATCGTCGACAATCATCACTTTCACTTTCTCCACAATGCTCTCCCCCTTATTCAGACCGGAATCCTCAAATCGATATACGTTCCTTCTCTTTCTTTGGAACGGATTTGAAAGTATCCGCCGATTTCTTCAGCCCGTTCCCTCATCGTTTGAAGTCCATATGACGTCATCTTGCTTTCTCTTAAACTAAACCCTATCCCGTTGTCACTTATATACAAAATGATGAATCCCTCTTTTTTCTCAGTCATGATCTTCACTTTTGTTGCCTCTGAATGACGCAGAATGTTTGAAAGACTTTCCTGGATGATTCTGAACAAATGTGTTTCCGTGCCTTTTGAGAGATTCTCTATTCCATCAAGGCTTGCTTCAATTTCAATTTGTGTCTTCTCTTTTAGTTCCTGAATCAGAATCGTCAACGCTTCACAAAGACTCTCACCTTTTAAGTCTATGGGTCTTAGATGCAGAAGCAGTGCCCTCATTTCTCCCTGAGCCTTAGCAGCTATTTCTGCCACCTGTCCCATGATCCCTTCTGCTTTATCAGGATGATTCGCCATGCTTTTAAGTGCTGCTGAAGACAGCATATTCAGAGCAAACAACTGCTGACTCACTGAATCATGCAGATCCCTTGCCAGTCTTTGGCGTTCCTCCATGACAGCAGCCCCGTGAGCTCTTTCGGCAAGTTCTGATTTTTCGTCAGCCAAACGCTGAAGGGACTTCACCTGTTCCTGAATGTATTTTGCAAGCTGGTTCAATTCATCTGCCAGCACCCCGAGCTCGTCTTGCTCGTGCCAATCGACCCTTGCGGAAAACTTCCCGCTTCTCAGCAAGGTAACGAAAGTGGAAATATCATCAACACGCCCTTTAAATGCATAGGTCGTCCTGAACCCAAAATATACACTTAATAAAAAAAGGATAAGACATAGTGCAAGTGTCAGGTAAATCGAAAGACTAAGCGAAACACCATCATTTTTTGAAATAAACAAATAGATTTGCAGAAAGATGAAGGAACTCAGGGTCGCCATGATAGTCATCATAAAAAAACTTTTAAAGATCAAATTCCTGATGGCAGAAGAATGATTCAATTCCTCTCCCCCTTCCTAAAGTTGACGAACACTTTATGCACTCTCGCTTTTATACTTCACTGATCCTGATCGAAGCTACTTTTACGTTTATAAAAAGTTTTATTTTCCTGCTTGATTCCTCGTATCCAGGTGATTGATAGTAGAAATCAGACCTGATTTCAGATGATTTCCGATCAAATAATTTCAGTTCCCCGACTTTGACATTGATTGTGATGTCCACCGGAACCCTTTCAGGAATGATCACTTTCACATCCCCGACCCAGCCCTTTATTTCAATGGGGGTCTCACCTTCAGGGATAAACGCTTTACTCATATCGAAATAATAGTCTCCCACGACATTTTGAAGTTTCATAGGTTCTAACGGCCAATTAGGTTCTGAAAACTTGATTTCCCCTATAATGAAATTTCTTTTGAGCTTGTTCGTTTTGGTCTTCTCCTCATGTTTCCTTCCACCTTCGAAACCCACTGGTAATTTTTTTTCATAGGGAGATTCATTTGTAACGGTCACTTGAATCGATTTTTTAAAAGCTACTCTGTAAATGGCAATCGAAATAATCAATATCGGCCACAGTTCCCACCAGCTTCCATAATCAAAATCCACGATATTCCATTCATCGAGAATAATAAGTGAACCAAATACAAGGGTGAACAGCCCGAAAAATAATTTACCGAAGCTATTTTTCAGAAAACTGTCTACCACCCATTTCAATCCGATCAAAATCAACAAAATAGGAAGTATTTTGACAAAGTCTCTCGTTATTTCCAAGGAAATGACACCGATATTCAACAGTAACAGCCATACACCGGCCATTAATAATAGTAATGAGAAGAACCATTGATTCCTTCCTTTGTGCCTCACTGTCACACCACCTTCACTTCTATTCATTTCGATAAAAGGTTCAGAATTCCTGTAACTGTATTCATTATAAATGGCAAACGGAAGGAGAATGAGCAGCATACGAATGATTCCCTCTCCGCCCCCAGACTGAAAAAAGTTGTTTCACACCTTCCCCTGAATTTCATAATCTATAGTACAGATTAGGGCGTATACCCAATTTGAGAAAGGATTTAAGTAAGGGGGAATTCTTTTGGAGATCGATTTAACCGCTCTTCATTGGATCTACTTGGTTTTCATTGGATTGATTATCCTATTTATGATCTTCAGAAAAGATACAACTATTGTATGTATACTTGGAATCTTCTGTATCGCTCTTACAGCGACAGGTTCCATCAGTGGATCAATAAGCTCTGTGTTTAACAGCTTTATCTTTGCAATCACTGAATTACTGTCCACGATCCTTGTCATTTCGATCATCGTTGCCATGAGCAAAGGCTTGACAACGACAGGGATCAACGATGTCATGATTCGTCCATTTACAAAGTTCATACGAACTCCTGCTCTTGCCTATTGGACGATCGGGATTGTCATGATGCTGATTTCATGGTTTTTCTGGCCGTCCCCTGCGGTGGCGCTGCTTGGAGCTGTTCTTGTCCCGGTCGCACTGCGGGTCGGGCTGCCTGCACTCGGCATTGCAATGGCCATGAACCTATTTGGACATGGGATTGCACTGTCAGGGGATTTCGTTATACAAGCGGCCCCTAAGCTGACTGCAGATGCCGCCGGGATTCCTGTGGGTGATGTGATTGCAGCAAGTGTGCCGCTGGTAATTGTCATGGGACTGGTCACGACGATCGCAGCTTTCTTTTTCATCAAGCGTGATATGAAAAAGGGGATATTAACGGTCGACCAATCATCGTACCTTGAGGAAAGTGCTTCGGGTGCAGATCATGACTTGTTAACGGGCAGGTGGAAAAAGTTGATTGCCCTTCTTATTCCGCTAGTATTTGCCCTGAATATTGCGGCAATGGTATCGTTTGATCTTCAGGGCGGTGATGCGACAGCCCTTATTGGAGGAACCTCCATTTTCATATTGCTGATTATTTCTCTTACTGCCTACAAAGGAAAAGGGTTGGAACGTTCAACCACCTTTCTGATTGAAGGCTTTCAATTTGGATTTAAAGTATTCGGCCCGGTCATCCCGATTGCTGCTTTCTTCTATCTTGGCGACGCCGGGTTCCAGATTATCATAGGGGATTTCCTGCCGGACACATCACAGGGAATCGTTAACGATCTCGGCGCATCCCTTGCTGCCGTCGTTCCTCTTTCCAAAGCGGTCGGAGCGGTTACGTTAACGATTGTCGGGGCCATCACAGGTCTTGACGGGTCCGGATTCTCGGGCATTTCACTTGCAGGTTCCGTCGCGAACTTATTCGCGGAGAGTATAGGCACCGGGGTTGCAACACTTACAGCACTGGGGCAGATAGCAGGCATTTGGGTAGGAGGCGGAACTCTCGTACCATGGGCCATCATCCCAGTAGCTGCCATATGTAACGTGGATCCATTCGAGCTGGCAAGAAGGAATATGCTTCCGGTCATCATCGGCCTTACTGTCACCACTATCGTCGCCATGTTCCTTATTTAAACAAAGGTCCGTCCCTCAGTGCACGAATGCACCAAGGGACGGACCTCTTTACTTGGGTCTTTTTTCATATAGGAAGGTTGTCAGGGTAAAGATGGAATAGCCGACCAGAAAGCCAGCCAGAACATCTGATGGGTAGTGGACTTGTTCCACTACTCTGCTTAAACCGGTGAGAGAAACAATCACAAGTGCAAGTACGTATAAGCACCATTTCACTTTGACAGAAGAAAATTCCCTGCTTATAAAATAGGCAGCAGTCAGTAAAAATACAATGCCCACCATTGCGTGTCCGCTCGGGAAGCTGAAGCCATCTTCCCCGTGGGGAAAAGGCGGCCTGTCTCTTTCCATCAGATTTTTTATTGTTTTATTCAATACATTGCTTCCTGCAACAGCGACTACAACCGTCAGAATGCCGGGGAAATCTTTTTTCGCCCACCAAAGATAAAGGATCAGCAGTATTGAACCTCCCCCGATGACAGGTTCAGTCCCAATGACAGAAAAAATCTTCAAGAAATGAAGATGATTCATACTCTCCAATAAATAGGGATCCCACGGTATCGAAAGTCCGTGGTATACGAAGTGGGCAATAGCCATAAATAAAATGAATGAAATAATACCGAATATGTAGTAGATCTTTTTCATTTCAATCCTCCTTTCCTCTATTATTAACTTTCAATACCCTATATGTTCCTCTTATTTAATGTTATAATATTCTAAATCTTCAACAGTTATAAGGAGGTTACATCTTGCTAAATGAATTATATCAGAAATTAGAAGAGCGTTGGACAGAAATGGTAGAAATCAGAAGACATCTACATAAACATCCAGAGCTTTCTTTCCAAGAAAGAAATACGGCAAAATATATTGCCGGGTATTACCGCAAACTGGGAATAGATGTGCGGGAAAACGTAGGTGGAAATGGTGTAGTGGCGACCATTGAAGGCCGTCTCCCCGGAAAAACCGTCGGACTGCGTGCTGACTTTGACGCTCTTCCCATCCAGGATGAGAAAGAGGTGGAATACCGATCAACTGTCCCTGGTGTGATGCATGCATGCGGACATGACGGCCATACCGCAACCCTGCTGGTCTTGGGGAAAACATTGCACGAGCTAAGGGACCAGCTCCCCGGAACAGTCAAACTGATTCATCAGCACGCCGAAGAATACGCTCCAGGGGGAGCGAAACCCATGATAGAGGATGGCTGCCTGGAAGGCGTCAATGTAATCTTCGGCACTCATTTATGGGCAACTGAAAAGCTAGGGAAAATCCTGTTCAGAACAGGGCCTGTCATGGCCGCAGCGGACCGCTTTGAAATCGTGATAAAAGGGTCGGGAGGACACGGTGCACAGCCTCATAAAACAAAGGATGCCATCGTGGCTGGTGCCCAGCTTATCACTGATCTTCAGCAAATTGTGAGTAGAAGGGTGAACCCGATTGACCCTGCAGTCGTCACTGTGGGTTCCTTTATGGCGGATAATGCCTTTAATGTAATTGCTGATCAAGCAAAACTGATCGGTACCGTACGTACCTTCAACCCGGAAGTAAGGGATTTCATTGAAACTGAGATCGAACAAATCATCAAAGGAGTCGCTTTATCCTTCGACTGCGATTATGAGTACCGTTTTGAAAGGGGTTATCCAGCGGTTGTGAACCACTCCGAGGAAACACAGCTTCTCATCCAATCTGCAGCCGATATAGATGAAGTTCACAACGTGGAGGAGATCGAACTGCAAATGGGAGGGGAAGATTTTGCCTACTACTTGGAAAAAGTAAAAGGCACCTTCTTCTTTACCGGTGCGGCCCCAGAAAATGCAGAAACGCTTTACCCCCATCATCACCCCCGATTCGATATTAACGAAAAAGCGTTATTGGTCGCTGCCAAGACACTGGCATCAGCCACTCTTCACTATCAGAGGAAGCATGCAGATTCAGGAATGACTGTTAAAAAGTAAAAAAAAAGATCGGCTCCGGCCGATCTTTTTGATGTTATTCATTAAAATACCGAATCCGGTACGCATATTTAGCTGTTTCCCCAAGCTGGTCCAAAAGCTGATAATTGGCATACGCTCCCACCACTGCACCCACTCCGGGTACTAGCTGAAGCATTTTCACAAAGTCTATATAATCCCGGTACTCCTGTTGAAAAGAACGCCAGTCCAGTTGTTTTAATTTTTCCTTCTCTTCATTCCAGTTCTCAATGACCCTCAAAGTTCCTTGTTTATGTTCATCACTTGAAAAAGCCAGCTGAAACACGTACAGAAGAAACAACCTCTCCTCATACCTTCTTACATCGCAGCCATGTATAATGGAACACTCGCTCAGGAATTTCATCTTGATGGAAAGAAGCAAAGGGAAATCCGCCAGACCCAGAAAGATTCCTCCCGCTCCTGTACCTGCCCCTTCTATGACCGCAGCCTTCCGATGAAATTCGAGCCTTTCTTTCATCCGTTTTTCTCTTTCTTGTAAGGAAGGAAGTGCTTCCACATTTGAAAGTTTGAGCCATTCACTTCCCTTCAAGGTTATTTCGACCATCCTTTTTATACTTTCCGTGATCAACTGATGTGCTTTTTCAGGAATAAATTGATTCACTTTTTTTTGGGCCTGCTTTGAAACCCTTTGAATTACTGATGATTTTTTATTAAATTTTCGTTTCCAGGATTCAAGTTCTTCTCTTTCCTGATCCATTTAATCATCCCGCCTTTTCGCTTCTCAATTGTTTATACGCAGGTGGCCTGCCTTAAGTTTCACAGAGAAAAGCTGTTGTCCATTTTTTTAAGCCGCTGATTCAAATAGTATTGGCTGAACAGTAAGGAAAAAACGAATCCTGCGAGGAGAATGATGACTCCTTCCACCCACATTCCTTTTAATAGGAGAGGAAGCGAAAAAATGATCGATTGAATCATCATGGACTGATTCAACACTTTCTTAAAGGATGATGTTTTCAATTCTTTCGCAATGGGGTAAATTAGCACCCATATTTTGTAATCAAACCGTTTATATAGAGGAACCAGCTGAAAACCTGTTAAGTAAAGGAATAATAGAGACGTCAGGATGTTGACGATAAAGGACTGATTCGTATAAATCAATACCGCGCCGATTAATGTCAACCTTACATACAAACCTGAAAATTCACTCGTTCTCACCAACGAGCGAAGATATAAATTCCGGTAGGATTGACTTTGTGAAAAATCGGTTTTAACAATGAAATCAAGCCATTTCCTTCTATGCACCTTTCCTTTAAGCTTCGGCACATCCGTAAACATATTGGCAATACGATAGAACATCAGCATTCTTTGCTGCTCGAGATGAATCAGTAAATCCCATTTCAAATTTTTCTTTTTCGCTGTGTGATAGAAATAGAATACATAACCCGCCATGATCAGTGCCACTGCCGCTATCATGAGAATGGATGCCTCTGATAAAATCAGCAGCAGTATCGACCCGGATAACAAAAACCGCATGAAACTATCGATCCAGTGAGCTTCTTTTTCCTGGAAACGCAGCATGAACCACCTGACATAGAGATTCCACACCTTCAATGCCAGAACCAGTACAAGTAAAGGCAGGAAGCTTTTAAACCCATTACCTGACACGGCAACATACATAGGCATCAACGCCGCCAGCACGAGAAGCTGGATATAAGATTGGAACATGAAACTGATCCAGATACTCTTCCTGAAATAACCCGTCAGTCTATTCTCAAGAGGAAGCAAAAAGACAGCGTCCGCTTCTTTAAGAAACGTGTACACTGGACTCCACGCAAGGATCAGCCCCAGTATCACCGCCATTATGTAAGCTGCCGGGAAAGTTGGATCGAGTGTCTTCACCCATTGATTATAAGTAAAAGCTGCCCCGCCCAACGCAAAGATCAGCACAAAGAGCAGATGATCATTGAACATGTATTTCAGGTACTTCTGAAGTTCCTGGTTATATTCGATTACTCGTTTCTTCCAAATATTTTCTGCATTATTCATCATCGGACTCTTCCTTTGTCAGCTGGATGTAAATGTCGTCCAACGTCGCTCCAGGCATTGAAAACTCTGATTGAAGCTCTTTCAATGTCCCCTTTGCCCTGATTTTCCCATCATGAAGGATGACGAATGAATCACAATATCTTTCTGCTGTGGCAAGAATATGGGTGGACATTAATATGCCTGCCCCGCTTTGCTTCATTTCTTCCATCCAATCCAGTAATGATTGGATGCCAAGTGGATCAAGGCCGACAAATGGCTCATCTATTATATATAGACTGGGTTGAATGAGGAAGGCACACATAATCATCACCTTCTGCTTCATCCCTTTAGAAAAATGGGCAGGAAACCATCCCAGTTTCTTTTCCATACGAAAAGCTTTGAGGAGCTTTCCCACCCTTCCTTTATATTCTTCTTCTGTCAGACCATACGCCATGGCCGTGAGCTTCAAGTGCTCTTCAAGAGTCAATTCATCATAAAGGATAGGCGTTTCAGGTATGTATGAAAATTGCTTGCGGTATTGATCAGCATTTTCCTTCAATGTATGTCCGTTGATTGCAATCCCGCCCTGTTTCGGCTCCATCAACCCAATGATATGTTTGATCGTCGTACTTTTCCCTGCTCCATTCAAGCCAATCAAGCCGACGATTTCCCTCGAATTGATTGAAAAACTGATATCCTTTAATACAGGTTTCCTTGTGTAGCCTCCTATGAGGTGATTGATCTCTAATAATGCCATGGGCAGCAACGTCCTTTCTCTTCTACATGGTTTGACTCTATTTTAGCAAAATTTCTGACTGAAGACATCGTGCAATGGAGCCTCATTCCAATTTTTAGTATTCATAACTTCCTTCCAACTGTACATTCTAATATTTGAAGGGGCCAGCAATAAGAAAAACGGGGTGGTTGTTAAAGACCAGTTAACCGATTTCACTATTGTCTACGGCTTAAAGGATAGTCGTCTTTCATAGTGAATGACACACTCACCGATTCATTTGATCACTAACTTGATAAATGAGGTGTTTGTTAAAGAACATTTTGACTGAATCAATTATCTTGTACAGCGTTACAGCTAAAAAAGATAAGGGGATGGTCACTTTGAACAAAGTCATTCATTTTCCAAGATTACACAAATCATGCTTATAGCAAATGAGGTGTTTGTCGCAGACCACTTATAGTTTCTATTGTCTTCAGCTAACAGCTAAAAGATAAGGGGATGGTCGCATTGCAAATTTTTCATTCTTCTAAAGGAATGGGATCTCAATTTACGCTACAAAGCAAATGAGGTGTTTATCAAAGAAAGGAAACTGGACGTATAAACCTTTAGGATTACCCCTTCAAAGAGAGGCAGGAAAACCGTTCCTGTCTCTTCTTTACTTTTCTTTCTATTTCCATTCGTGATAAAATAAACCTTATAATCACATTACTGAAAGGTGGAAATGTCGTGAGCGAATGCATTTTTTGCAAGATTATCGACGGTGAGATCCCTTCAATGAAAGTATATGAGGATGAACATGTATTAGCATTTTTGGATATCAGCCAGGTTACAAAGGGACACACCCTTCTGATCCCGAAAGTACATAAGGAAAACATCTATGAACTAACACCGGAAACAGCAAGTCACCTTTTCTCTGTAGCGCCTAAGATCGCCAATGCCCTTAAGGCGGAATTCGATCCGGTTGGATTCAATTTATTAAATAATACCGGTGAGCAGGCTGGTCAATCCGTCTTTCACTTCCACATGCACTTCATCCCCCGCTACGGTTCAGGAGACGGCTTTGGAGCCGTGTGGAAGACACACAACGACGATTACAGCACAGATGATTTAAAAGGCATTGCAGAGTCCATCTCAAAACATATTTCATAAATCGAAAGCACAGCCGGTATATCTAATGGTGCCGGCTGATTATTTTTAGAAAATTAAATCTTTGACACCTTTCTTCGCTGTGTTATAATGTATCTATCTTTTCGCTGATGGCAATGAGTGCACATCAGGAGGAGACAAATAAAGTTAGATTAGTCGAGGAGAGATGAGAAATGAATACAAAAACACTTGTATCCCTATCACTATTAGTAGGGATCGGAGCCGTGCTGCATACGGTTATTCCGGGATTCTTTTTAGGAATGAAACCTGATATGATGCTTACGATGATGTTTCTGGGCATCATCCTGTTTCCAGCCAAGAAGAATGTGTTACTTCTTGGAGTGCTGACGGGAGTCATTTCCGGATTAACTACACAATTCCCAGGCGGTTTTTTACCCAACTTGATTGACAAACCAATTACAGCTTTCGTGTTCTATGGATTATTCCTGGCTACACAAAAGGTCACACGTACAGTTATCGGAGCTTCCGTACTAACGGCGGCAGGAACTCTTGTATCCGGTAGTATATTCTTGCTATCCGCTTATTTGATCGTCGGCCTTCCAGGAGCTTTCTTTGCACTGTTTGCAGCGGTCGTACTGCCTGCAACAATCGTTAACGCCGGAGCGATGTTTGTTGTTTATCCAATCATCCACTCCATTTTGAAGCGATCAAGCATGAAAGAAGCAGTTACTACAGAACAACAACTTTCTTGATTAATGAAAGGACTGTATAGCCTTGGCTATACAGTCCTTTTTTGTTGTCCGGCAAAGTATAAATTCACTTCGATCATTAGTTCTGCTTTTCTTGTTTTCAAGCAGCAAACAAAAACAGGATCCCTATCAAGAAAGTGATCACGCCGCCTGTTCCCATAATCGACGCTCTTCTCTTTAACATATTTTTAGGAGGATACATACCGGGCCTTTGGATTTTGATAAAGTTATAAACCATACACAAGAATAATACACCGCTCAAAGCAAAAAAGCCGAAAATAATCCCGTCCATCTCCTTACCCCTCCCCTACACGCCTCTTATCTATATTTTTATGCAGAAATGAAAAGGGATATGAACTTCCTTGTTTCCAATCCCTTTCATTGGGGAAAAGGAATATACATGTTTTTTGTAGAAGTAAGTATTATAGAATAACGAGGTGATGTAAATGAAAATAAAATCTCTTACTTATGGATTAATCATTGGCGGTGTGATCGGCGGTATTGGTTCCCTCCTTTCAACTCCTTCATCTGGAAAAGAGCTCAGAAGCCAACTCAAAAGCAAGAAAGAAGACTGGAGCCAGGTTTTTGAAGAGATGAAGGTGCATCTGGGAGAATTGAAAGATTCGATAAGCACCCTCTCTCAGGAAGGAAAAGAAACCGTCCAGCAAATTTCCAAGGATCTCCAGTCATCCGTAAAGCAATGGCAGGCATCAACCGAACCCAACAACCAGAAACTCCAGCAGGAAATCCAATTGATCCAATCCAAAATCGAAGAACTCGAAAGCTCATTGAATAACAGTAATAACGCAAACTAAATGGAATGATGAAATGAATGAAAGAAGACCTTTAATGCTGCATTATGTAACACAAATGCAAGCAGGGTCTTCTTTCTCATTACTAAATATTTTAAGATTAAATGAAATGAAAGTACTAACCTTAAAGGAGATAAGCATCATCTTTTAATACGAGTACTTTTAGCGGATTCAGCGGTTGATTGGAGTGCAGGACGAAGACTCCTGCGGGAAAAGTAGCTTATGTGAGACCCCGCAGGCGAAGTGCACTGGACCCATAAAGTTGGACACTTATTTGTTAAGCAGCTAATTCTGTACTAAGTCGATAAGCTACTGGACTTTTCCGTTTCAACCTTGATTTAATTCTCAAATGGTTGTAGTAATGCATGTATTGTTCAAGTTCGTCTTTAAAGTGCTCGATACTATCAAAATCTTGTAGATAAAGGAATTCTGATTTTAGGATTCCAAAAAAGTTTTCCATGACAGAGTTGTCATAACAGTTTCCTTTGCGAGACATACTTTGGGTGATGTTGTGTTCCTTCAGTACCCTTCGGTACTGGGCCATTCGATAGTGCCAACCCTGGTCGGAATGAATTAAGAGCTCGTCACCTTCGTTTACATGTTTTAAACCTTGTGCCAACATCGTTTCAACCAAATCAAATGTCGGCCTTGATTGAATCGTGTAGGTGATGATTTCGCCGTTAAACAGGTCTAAAATCGGAGACAGATATAGCTTTTGTCCAAACAATGCAAATTCCGTAATGTCCGTCACCCACTTTTGGTTAGGTTTTTTGGCACTAAAGTTACGGTTTAAAATGTTTGGAGCTGCTTTTCCGACTTCTCCTTTATACGATTTGTACTTTTTCATTCGCACCATGCATTTAAGTCCGAGGTCTCTCATAATTCGAAGTACTTTCTTTTTATTGATCGAATATCCTTTTTCCTGAAGCACGTCGGTAATGCGACGGTAACCAAACCGACCTGAATGTCTATGGTAAATGAAATGTATTCTCCTTTTCCATTTACGGTCAGGGTCTGGTTGGCTCCACTTTTTAATGAGGTTGTAGTAAGTACTTTTGGGCATCTTGGCTACTTTTATCGTTCGAGTCACCGGGAATTCATTCCTTAGTTCATACACTACTTTCGCTTTGATTTCGTTGGTGATTGTTCTTCCTGAACTAAGGCTTTCAGCTTTTTTAAATAGGCGTTCTCCATACGAAGGTATTCAAGTTCTTTTTTCATATCTTCTACCGACTGGTTGGAAGAGTTGTCTTTGGCCTTTTTATTCTTGTTATTAGAAGTCATTGTAGAAAGCCCCTTTCCTTTAGGTTCAAGGGCATCTTCTCCAGCTGTCTCCCACTTTTTCTTCCACCTGCGAACCATACATGGATCTGGGATATGAAAAATGGCTGATGCCTCTCGAATGGAGTAATTCTTTTCCGTAATAAATTGAATTACCCTCAGTTTAAAGGCACGAGGATAGTTTGTATAGGGAAAGGTAAAAGCTTGATCACCGTGGTGACGAACTAACATCACCCAGTAGCGGAGAATCGAATCATCAACACCCACTTGATTCGCTAGGTCTCGATAACTGACCAATTCATTGAGATAACGCTTGGCAACATGAAGTTTAAACTCTTGGGTAAACTTAGCCATTTGACGGGCACCTCCTATTGTTGGATGGGTGTCCAACAATAGGGGTGCAGCACAAAGGCGAGGAGGCTCACGGGCTACCCGCGGAAAGCGAAGTTCTGCACGGAAATCAATAGCGGTATAAGAAGTCCAACTACAAATAAAAACACATACTTCGAAAAATTTTGTCAATTTATCCTTTATTAATTTTTATTTTATTGGCATAATAAAATAAAAGCGCTTTCTTTTAATCGATAGCTGTTTACGCGAGAATAATGAGCATGCGCATATAAAGAAAAGATTTTCTAACAAAGTGGGTGTAAGGAATGGAAGAAAGAGAATATTCATTGAAAGAGGCGATCATCTTCAGTCAACGTATGGCTCAGCTTAGTAAAGCGCTGTGGAAAGCCATCGAAAAAGACTGGCAGCAATGGATAAAGCCTTATGATTTAAATATCAACGAACATCATATCCTTTGGATTGCTTATCATCTTAAGGGTGCATCAATTTCAGATGTTGCAAAGTTCGGGGTCATGCATGTATCTACAGCTTTCAACTTTTCAAAAAAGCTTGAAGAGCGGGAATTACTCCAATTCTCAAAACGTGATAACGACAAGAGAAACACGTATATCCAGCTTACTGATAAAGGAGAAAAAATCCTGCTTGAGCTAATGAAAAATTATAAACCAGAGACACATTCAATCTTTCAAGGGGTAGCCCCATTAAAAGAGTTATATGGAAAATTCCCGGAAATGATCGAGATGATGTCAGTAGTCCGAAATATTTACGGTAATGATTTCATGGAAATCTTCGAGAAGTCATTCCATAACATCGATAGTGAATTTGCTGAAGACAATTCAAAACTCAATGAATTATTTGATAATGAAGAAGAACTTGCTTAAATGTCAGCTACCATTCAGGAATTGATTTACGCTTCGGTCCATGCAGCTATCAATCACTTCAAGAGCTCCATCATAGAATTCAATCCATATGTGAACACTTTTAAAAAGCGGAGTACATAAAAAACGATCCGCTTTTTGCTTTTTCTTCCCTTTGTGCATGACCTCACAAGGAAATCCTTTACTCGTAAATTTTAGGGCTGGAATCCTTATTTTTTCACTTTCACCTATCTGAATATAAATGTCGAAATCATTTGTATTTTCAAGGTTCACTTCACCAATCCCCTTTTGTTATCGCTTTTTTCAATTCGCTGCTGCAGCTGTACTTTTTTACCTAAAAAAATCTCAAATTTCGTATTGATTTTTTCCTTCAATCGTAATAAAGTATGTAAAGCGCTCATTTAAAACACTATCGTCTATGGAGGCGATTTTTTTATGCACTGTTGGAAAACAATCAATCTTGAAAGACAATTTGGATTTTATCGAGTCTTTTTACTTTCATCTATAATCATGATGATGGTATTCTCTTTTATATACGTACCCATGAATTTAGTGTATTCAAGTACGTTCTATGACAATTACTTGCTCGGTTTTGTGATAGGACTTCTGAGTATCTACCCATTGCATAAATTCATTCATTTGTTACCTATTTTACCTTATGTGAAAAAGATGAGATGGAGATGGAATCGGAAGCTCATTATCCTTCCAATCGTTTGCTTGAGGGTCGATCGCCCGATTTCAAAGTATCTGTATATGATTGCGCTGTTTGCACCGTTCCTGGTCATTAACAGCCTCCTGCTTTACGGATGCATTCAATTCCCGCATTACTCTCATTATTTCGCTATATTATTAGCGTTTCATTCAGGAATTTGTTTCATTGATTTTATTTATGCAAAACAATTGATGCACTCACCAAAGAATGCATTAATTGAGGAGAATGATGACGGATATGAAATTCTCATTTATCAGTAAGGATGATAAAAACCCATTGGCTAAAATGACAGCAATGGTATGCTATCATCCTTCTGCTTTATTACAATATTTCGGCATATCTTGCTCTACCATTCTTTTTCATATTTTGGTATCGTATAGCTTATAGGAGATAACGGGGAGGGGTTAGAATGATCTCCATGTTTTTAGTCTTTGCAGTATTTATATTATTTTATATAAACAAAATGACAAACGCACTATGCTTACAAAAGGAAATACCTGAAGATCGCCAGCCGAAGGTATTTAGAACCATCAACATTCTAATCACTATTCTTTTGGTATCTTCATACATAGAAATATTGTTTACGTAATAGAAATGCGGAGGCGGCTCGCTCAGCACCGACAAGCATAACTGGGAAATCCCCTAAGGCGTGTTTTGCCTTTGGGGATTTTTCAGTTATGACCTCGAGGGACTAGCCGCCGGAGCTGGACAATAGAAATGCGGAAGGGCTTTGCCCAGAGGCGACAAGCATAAGATGAGCCACCCGAAAAGGCGTTTTTTGCCTTATTGGGTGGCTTAGCTTATGTCTCGAGCCTCTAAGCCCTGCAGCCGGACAATCGAAATGCTCCGGCGGCTCGTTCAGCCGCCGGAGCTCGAACGAAAAAAACCAGCTCGATTCAAATCGAGACTGGTTTTTTTTATCTACATCAATTAGCAAACGTACGCTGCACCGATGATGATCAACAAAATAAATAACACAACGATTAACGCAAATCCTCCGCCGTAAGCACCAGACATAATGTGCTCCTCCTTTCATTTATGAAAAGCCACCGGAATAAGAATTGGCAAAAGGGGCTGCCTTTCTATCGGTACCGCCCCCTCTTTTAGTCCTTATCCGGTGAAACACTACACTATCCTGAGGCTAAATTATAGCCAAGCTGCACCTACAATGATTAACAAGATGAACAGTACAACAATTAACGCGAAACCTCCGCCGTATGCGTTACCCATAACTTTCCACCTCCTTTGAAGCGCTAATGTATCTTATTCAAGTTAGTCGCCTTTTGTTTTAGGCATTTGTCATATTTCTAATTTTTTTAATATAGATACGCGGCACCAACGATGATTAATAAGATGAACAGCACTACGATTAACGCGAATCCGGAATTGTATCCACAGCTCATATTTATTACCTCCTTTTTTCTATTCGTTTTTATCATATGAAGGAACCTAGGAAATGGGTGTGTAAAATGCCCATTTTTCTTATGTTAAGTTTGGAAAATATTTTTTTTAATGGAAAAAGTGTGATATAGTATGGTTTGTAGAATTTTGACAAGCCATTAAGCGAATATATATTTTAGGAGATGTTCAGCATGAAAAGATGGATTATTTCAGTGACACTTGCAACCGGAGTGATAGGACTGGCAGGTTGCAGCGGAGACGGTGCGGAAAACAGCGATGTTGTAGCAACGACAAAAGCAGGGGATGTCACACAGGAAGAACTTTATAAGTCAATGAAGCAGAAATTCACACCTCAAATGGAACAAGCTCTGCAAGAACTTGTATACACAAAGGTTCTTTCAGATAAATACGAAGTTAGTGATAAAGAAGTGGAAGAAAAATTGAATGAAGCAAAGGATCAGCTGGGACCGCAATTCGAAATGTTCCTCCAGCAGTATAACCTTGATGAAAAATCATTTAAAGAATACCTTAAACTTCAACTTCTGCAGGAAAAAGCAGCGATTTCCGATGTAGAGGTATCTGAAAAGGAACTAAAAGAATATTATGAAAAGTGGAAGCCTGACATCCAGGTCCGCCATATCCTTGTCGATGACGAAAAAACAGCTAAGGAAGTTAAGAAAAAATTGGCTGAGGGCGGTAAATTTGAAGATCTCGCTAAAGAATATTCGAAAGATCCAGGTTCAGCTGAAAACGGCGGGAGCCTTGGATGGGTCGATTATGCAGGCAGACAAAACTTCGTACCTGAATTCTCCAAAGCCCTTGATACTTTAGAAAAAGGGAAAGTCAGCGAGCCGATCAAAACGGAATACGGATTCCATATCATTGAAGTCACTGATAAGAAAGAAAAGAAACCGTTCGATGAAATGAAAAAAGAAATCGAAAAGGAATTAAAACTTTCAAAAGTCGATCCTCAAAAAATTCAAGAAGCCATGAAGCGTGAAATCGAAAAGGCTGACTTGAATATTAAAGATAAAGATCTGAAAAAAGCATTTGATCAAGTTTTGAACCCGCCGGCTGCTCCTGAAAATGGAGAAACACCGGCTCCTCAGAGTGAAGAAACACCTGCTGCTGAATAGCAATATCAAACAATGAAAGAAGCCTGAAGAGAATGTTCATCTTCAGGCTTCTTTTTTCATTTAATTTAATTCATCTAGGAGAATTGACGTCTCCGTTCTTTTTCTTCTTCCATTCGTGAAATATAGACTGCTCCTTCTTTCTCAATCCACTCATCTTCCATCTGCTTTTCTTCTTTAGCTGATTTAATAGTCATAAAGGCACTGGCGAAGATCCCTGCCACAACGAAGTACATCCAAATTGGTAGAGTCATTTACTTCATCTCCTTATAGTTTGTCCTATCTTATAGACACTATATGAGATTTTATAAGAAAACATAACCCATAATTGGAGATTTATATCAACCTTGCGCTTCGAACGATGATTGCCTAACTAATTTGAAGAGGCCCATTTAATACCGCTTTTGATATCCGTGCAAGACTTCGCTTTCCGCGGGTAGCCCGTGAGCCTCCTCGTCGCTTTCGCTCCTGCGGGGTCTCACTTGTCTAGCTGCAGGGCTTAGTGGCACATGTCATAAGCCTCTGAGCAAAGCCCTTCCGCTTTTCTAATTAGCTACTCTTCCCGCAGGAGTCTTCGCCTTGCACTCCAATCAACCGCTATATTAACCTAGAATAACCGGTAGGAATTAACAGAACCCAAAAAAGCAGTCCAAATTCGGGTCCAAAATGTCTCCAAACTGAACTGCTTTATATATCATACAATCTCTTTATTTATGGAATGTCGGTTTATAAAACGTGCGATTATCGAGAGGGAAGATCCTTTCGGTGTATTCACCCGGCTTCACGCGTTCGAGTGCCCGGTCGAGCATGTTCATCTTTGCATCGACATTATCGATATAGTGAAGGATCTCGGCTTCACGGATCATTGGGGGTTTGGGGCTGCCCCATTCAGCTTTTCCGTGATGGCTTAGTACCATGTGCTGGAGAATCATTACCTCTTCCCCTTCAATCCCCAGTTCCTCTGCCGTTTTTCCGATCTCATTGACCATGATTGAAATATGACCGATCAGATTCCCCTCAATGGTGTACGTCGTCGAAGTCGGCCCTGATAATTCAATGACTTTCCCCAAATCGTGCAGGATCACACCTGCATATAAAAGATCAGTATCCAGTGAAGGATATAAGCTTGCGATAGCTTTCGAGAGGTCCAGCATCGAGACGACATGATAGGCAAGGCCTGATACGAATTCATGATGATTTTTTGTTGCAGCTGGATATTCAAGAAATGGTTTATGATATTTCTTGATCAGATGCCTTGTTATGCGTTGGATATTCGGGTTTCTCATTTCAAAGATATATTGAGTGATCTTGCTTGTCATTTCATCAATAGACAATGGTGCAGTTTGGAGAAAATCTGAAATCGTATGTCCATCTGCGGGTGATGCAGGACGAATCTGTTTGATTTTCAGCTGATTTTTTCCACGGTAGCTATGTACATCGCCAACCACTTTGACGATGGTTTCGGGCTGGTATGCTTTCTCATCTTGTTCCGATGCGTCCCAAAGCTTAGCCTCCATCTCTCCGCTTTTATCCTGTAAAATGAGAGTTAAAAAAGGCTTTCCAGTATTCGTCGTACCTTTGGTCATCTGTTTGATGAGAAGATACAAATCAGCCGTTTCACCTACATTATATGTCATGATTCCAGTCATCATTATCCTCCGTCCTCATTGTAATTAGTATCAGTATAACATATTTGGTAGATTCATTGTTTCCCCGCCTGCTCATCTATTATCTTACGTAGAAGTGTGTGCGGTAATCGAGACAGAAACCGGCTGATGACAGACGGTTTCTAACCCGGACTTTTAAACAGGGACAGATTTTTCTAATACGATTGCTTCTCTTTCCTCAAAGTAATGTTTGATATGGGGATGACAAGTAAACAATATGATTTGATGCTCTCTTCCCATTTTCCTCAAAAGTTCTACAAAAGCCCCTGTTCTTTCCCAATCGAAATTAACCGCTCCATCATCGATCAAGAGGGGAAGCTTATATATGTCTTTTAATGATTGGACGAGCGCAAATCTTATGGCGATGTACAGCTGTTCCTTCGTACCCTGACTGAGCTCGACTGCCTGGAAACGATGGCCGTCCTTCCGCTCCACTTCGATCATTTCGTTTTCTGTCACATAAATGGATTGATAGAATTCCCTGGTCAAAATTGCAAAATATTCTTCTGCCAATTTGATTACATTCGGCATTTTTGTTTGCTGGTAATGATGAATCGTTTTATTGAGACTATCCTGTGCAAGGGTATATTTTGACCATTTCAGGATGTATTCCTGGAGATCTGCCTTTCTTTCCTGAAATTCCTGAAGGAGCTTTGAGTATCCCGCCCCCTCCTCTAATAGCTTGATTTCATGTTCCACGGAAGCAAGCTTCTTTTGACGATGTGATAAGTCTTTAATCAGCTCACTGGACCGTAATACTATTTCCCTAAGCCTATTGGTCACATCTTCTTTGAATTCAAATGTTGAGAATAAGTCCAGGGTAAGCTGATTAACTCTAGTTTTCATCCCTTCATACCTGGCAAGAAGGTCTTTCCTCTCTTCAGCCCTCAGTGATTGCTCACGAAATTCCTCTTCGTCCTTGCATCCCGCCTCTTTAATCAATGATTGAATCTCGTCATTGATTTTTTTCAAGTGAAGAGCGGATTGTTCTCTTTCTAGACGCAGAGACTCAATATCTGCCTGGAGTTGTTCGAAAGTAAGCTTCTTTTTCTCCACATCCTGTAAGATGTTTTTCATTTTAATGAAGGCTTCCTGCATGGTTGTAAACACGTATGAATGCCGCATGAACCACTCTTCACAGTCTTTTGAGAATCCATCAATCTTTTCTTGAAGGAATTTTTCATCCTCCCTCAACTGCTGTAACCTTTCGTATGATTGCACAAGCTCCTTTATTTTCCCAAAGGCGTCTCTCAGCCATTTCCATGGGAATTCAGATGGAAGATGCAACTCCTCTTTTATTTCTTCAAGTGTTTTATGCTCCACTGTTAATTTGGACTCGGTTTCTTCTTGAAGCCTTCTCACTTTGTCTACTTTCGCCTCTTGCTCCTCCAATTGAAGGATACGCTGCTTCCATTCACTTCGATACTCCATCTGTTCCCTGAAGAGGCGCTCTGAGGCAGCGATGGAAGCGGCGTCACCTTCAAGCTCGACTCCTTCAGAAAATTCACGGACTTTTCCTTTAAGACTCTGAAGTCGGTTTACTTTTTCATTTACATATTGTCTTGATTTCCATCCATTGACTGCAAGGATGGCAATGATGAGGAAGCCCAGCAAAGCCCCCGTGGCGTTATCATTCATGAATGCCCATATAGCGAATACCGCAAGACTTAAAGCTGCCATTCCACTGTAAAGAATTTGATTTGAAAAGGATTTACGTCTTCCCTCCACATCTTTTTCTGCTTCATCCAGTTGGTTTTCAACCCATACTTTCTGTTGAAGCGATGCATGTTGCGACGTTTGCTGTTTCACTTTTCTTTGCAACGCTTGATACTCTTCTTCTTTCAAAAGAAGTTCTTCAAGGTCACCCATTTTCCTTTCAATTCTTTGCATGGCATGAAATTCAGATTCAACTTGTTTCATAAGGTTTTTATGTTCATTCTCCAGTTTGTTCTTTTCCTGAAGTACCTGTTCGATGCGTTCACTCATCAACAAACTTGTATTGATGGATGGTATATCTTTTTCTGTAATCCTGAGATCAAGTTCCCTCATCGTATGACTTACTCTATTTTTTTCCGCCTTCATTTCCCGGCTGATGTCACTCAAATCATCCATCCACTTCATGAAGATGGGTTGTTGTGACACCAAAGTCTCAACATGATGAATTTGTGAAGAAAATTGGGAAGGAAGCTGAACGGCTTCAAGCTTTTCTTCCAGTTTCCTGTGTCTTGTATCCAGTGTTTCCATATAGGAGGAGGCCTGTCTCCATTCCACTTTCAACCCATTCAGTCTCTCTGCCCCCTTAGGTGGGATAGAGATTTCTTCGAGTGCTGACAATTTAATCGAAGTGGAAACATACTCAGTGAGACGATCCCAATGTTCATCGATGACATGCAGTCCATCTTTTTCTTGTGTCAAGCATTCTCTTTCTTCTTCAAGGGAACTGATTGCTGCCTCTAGTAACTGCTTTTCTTTAAGCAGCGGGCCATATTGTTTATTTTTCTCCCTCGCTTCGCCAACCTGCTTTTCCAAAGCCTTCAGTTCGTTAAGTTTGGTGTTAATGACCGGCTTTCTTCCTGATTTCTTAAATAATTGTTCTCTTTCCTTTTGCCACTGCTGCTCCATCTGCAGTAGAAGATCGGTTCCTGTAGAGCCTGCACTGAATAGATAACGATTCAATTCAGCTTTTTTCAATTTGTGTATGTCCTGCAGGCCATCCAGGTTAAAGGAGAAGATGTTTTGATACGTGGATTTATCCATATTCCCCATCAGTTCAGACAGGATTTCTTCCCCGCCTGTTCTTCCATCGTCGAGACGAATTGAAACATCACCTGCTGCCTTGCCTTTCACTCGCTCGATGCTGACTTTTCCATATTTCTCTGTTTCACATAGGATTTTACCCCCATACTCGGATGAGCCTTTCGGTTCATAGCGCAGCCCGGTTTGCTGTCTAGTCGGAAACCCGAATAATATACTATGTATAAAAGACATGATGGTGGATTTGCCAGCCTCATTTTCACCATAGATCAGTTGAAAATCCTCAAAACTGTAGACCTTATTTATTAATTTTCCGTAACCGTAAATATGCAATTGTATGATTTTCATCAAGTTCACCCCTTCTTACTGACACCGTGATGGATGGAGGATCAACTCTACAGTTTCCTCTATCAAATGAGATAGTTCTTCTTCTTTTAAAGAATCAATATACCGATAAAACGAGGGGTGTTCGTATAATTCGGCCAAAGCCTCCCCCCCTTCCTCGACTCTCATGTTTCTCAAGGTATGGATGACATCATTGATAAAAGGATCTTTTGTATCTATATCAATATTTTCAGACCTGCTCAACTTAATGGAATGAATCCATTTCATCGTCTCACCTGTCGGCAAATCAGCTTGCAGAGCTTGAAGGAGATCACCGTTTTCTATCGCTTGGATCACCTCAGGGGATAAGAGATTAAAATCTTTCACTTCCACCTGGAGCAGACAATCACCCATCACTTTATATTCTTCTGCTGATTTTCGGATCAACTGAAATATTTCCCCAAACCGCTCGACCCCTTCAAGTGATATTTCCATTTCCCCCCATATAATATCCTGGGTTGGGATGAACTCAAGGATGGCATCGTGTTCAGATAATTCTACAAGATAGCAGCCTTTTTCTCCTGTTTCTTTACGGTGTCGTCCCTGAATATTACCCGGGTAGACAATCGGAGGCTCATGATTCAAGATCTGACGCTGATGAATATGACCCAGCGCCCAATAATGATAATTCTTCTCTTTCAGTTCACGCATTGAAAAAGGGGCATAACTTTCATGAGCTGATTGTACGCTTCCTTCACTTCCATGCAGCAAGCCAATCTTATAATCAGCTTCAACCTGCTTAGGATAGTCTGAAATCCTCCGTTCACGAATATGGCGGGAACCATAACTGAAGCCAGCCAGTTTTACCGATGCACCGCTTTTTGTCACCAGCTCCTTCACTTCTGTTTTTTCATCAAAGATATGGACATTTTCCGGCATATCAAGCTCCAGCCGAAATCCCCCGAGGTGATCATGATTGCCGTGGATGACAAAGACAGGAATTCCGCTTTCACCCAGCAGGCTGAACTGATTCATCAGTTTTGCCTGGGCCCTGATACTTCTGTCTTCTTCATCAAACAGATCACCGCTTATCATCATAAAGTCAATCTGTCTCTGTATCGCTACTTTAACCATTTTTTCAAATGACGCAAATGTGCTGTTCTGAATGCGTTCGAATAATTCTGCTGGAAGATGCTTTAACCCGGCGAACGGGCTGTCCAAGTGCAAGTCTGCACAATGAATAAATCGTATCTTCTCCATGTAATCCCCTCTCCATTACGAATGTACGTTCTGTATCTTCATTATATCCTAAATCAGACTACTATTTCAGCTGTAATCCTCAAAAGTATAAGAAAAACCATACAAAAAGCCGCCTCCTTTTAACGGAGACAGCCGGATGTTATTTATTATTCGTAAGATCCATGGCTTTCTTGATATCCTTATAGGAATTTGATTTCCCGTAAAGCAAGACACCTCCACGGTAAACCCGGGCTCCAAACACCCCTAAAAGTATGATGGTGCCAAGCAGTATCACGATCCCGATAATCGGTTCATATACTGGCAGATTCAGCATCCCGACTCTCAGGAACATGACCATGGGAGTGAAAAAAGGAATGTAAGAACTGATTGTGATAAAGCTTGATTCCGGATTGCCGAGTCCGAACATCGAGATAAAGAACCCTATCATAATGAGGAACGTCATCGGCATGATCATCTGCTGAACATCTTCAATCCTGCTGACAAGAGAACCCAAGAGAGCTGCAAGCGTGGCATAAAGGAAATATCCCAGTAAGAAATATACGACAGCATACAGGATGACACTCACCGACAGTGATTCAAATCCAAATGATTCAAAAAATCCTCCTGCAAGTTCATCTTTACGGGTGAGCAAAGTAAAATACCCGACAGCGAGGATGACAGCTAATTGAGTCAGCCCGACAAGACCGATCCCAATGATCTTTGCAAACATTTGCTTTACCGGGGATACACTTGAAATCAGTATCTCCATCACTCTTGAGCTTTTCTCGGTCGCTACTTCCATGGCCGTCATATTGGCATAAGCGATAACAGAGAAATAAATGAAGAACAATAGAACATAGACGATTCCTCTTGCCTGACTCAATTCTTCTTCTGATTTAGCCCCCTCTGACAGGGCTGCTTTTTCAAATGTAACTGGTCCGCTCAGTGCTGCCAATTCTTCACTTGAAAGTTTAAGCTTATTTGCAGCCAGGGACGATTTTATGTTCTGCATGGCCAGCTGCAAATCAGATGTCAAAGTTGAATCAGATAAAGAGGCTGATTTATAAAGAGCACTCGGCAGACCGTCTTTCCCCTCGGTCAATATAAGAAGTCCTTTAATTTCTTCCTCTTCTATTTTCTTCTCGATTTCCTCCGGGGAATCATTGGAGGCTGCAGTTAATGATATATCATCATTCAAAACGGTCACCTGTGCTTTAAGCATCGAATAGAGATATCCTGTTTCATCCTGTACAACGACCTTCTCTTCCTCATCGCCCTTAAAATTGGAGGTGATCATGTCAAAATTGGTCAACAACACCAATGCACCGGCTATGATTATAGTAGATATGATAAAAGATTTGGCTTTAAGTTTCGAGAAATATGAATGGCCAAGCATAATAAGAAACTTATTCATAGGAAGTCCCCACCTTTTCTATGAAAATGTCATTCAATGATGGATCTTCCAATTCAAATTTCCGAAGGAATCCTTTTTGAGCTGTATGATGAAAAATTTCCTCTGCAACTTTTTCCGACTCTACTTGGAGTAGGACACCTTCCGTTGTTTCCCTGAACTTGGTGACCCCTTTGAATTCTTGGAGATGGGTCAAATCAAAATCAGCATGAATAACGACATTCTTTTTTCCAAATGAGCGCTTTATGTCTTTTAGTCCCCCATGTACGACCGGATGCCCTTGGTGCATGATGCATAAACTCTCACACAGTTCTTCCACATGCTCCATCCGGTGGCTTGAAAACACAATGGTCGTCCCTTCCTTTTTTATATCCCTGACTGCATTTTTCAATAGTTCGACATTCACAGGGTCAAGCCCGCTGAAAGGCTCGTCCAGTATCAGCAGCTTCGGTTTATGAATCACCGAAGAGATGAATTGAATCTTTTGCTGATTCCCCTTAGAAAGTTCTTCTACTTTTTTGTCTAAGTATTGCGGAATATTAAAACGTTCCAGCCATATGGTTAATTCCTTCAGTATATCTTTTTTTTCCATCCCGCGGAGTCGTGCAAGGTAAATAATCTGATCCTTGACCTTCATCTTGGGATATAGTCCGCGTTCTTCTGGCAGATAGCCGATATCACCGCTTGACGCATAATCGATTCTGCTGCCGTTCCATGTAATTTCTCCTACAGTCGGATCCAATAATCCCAACACCATCCGGAATGTTGTGGTCTTCCCCGCTCCATTTGCACCGAGGAATCCGAACATCTCCCCACCATCTATGGTTAGAGATAATCTGTCGACTGCTGTGAAGCTGCCGAATTTCTTGGTGACCTGCTGAATAGCTAAACTCATTTGCAGTTTCTCCTCTCATCCTTTTCCTTCTCTTGTTACTCTACGAATCTTGACAGAAAAAGGTTTCATTTTCCTATCTCTAATTTATTATGTATTTAGACTTTAAATTTTTTAAAAATTATGGAAAAATAATAAAGAATCAAAGATTTTTAGACAAAGGGGTATCGATGATGAAAACGTATAAGTTAACGGTATTTGAAAAAGACGGAAAGAAGATTCTTGACGAAACATTCGAAGCATCCTCTGACAATGAAGCAAAGAAGACCGGGGAATCGCTGCTTGAGGAAAAGGGATATCTTGATCATACACACCGCTGTACATCCCCGCTCGGAAAGCTTGTATTATTCCACGCCTAATCGAAACCATTCAAAAGGCCCGGACTTCAGCAATTCAAATTGCTGAAGTTCGGGCCGCTGTACAATTAGCATTGATTTAATTTCCTTTAAACTCCGGCTTTCTTTTCTCTACGAACGCACGGATTCCCTCTTGATGATCACTCGTTTGTCTCATAAGCCACTGACCTTCTTTTTCAAGCTCCAATGCATGCTGCAATCTTTCCTTATTCAGGGAAACGTAAATCTCCTTTGTCTTAAGCATCGCTTTGACAGGTGCTGCTAAACATTGTTTAATATACCGCTGGATTCCCTCTTCCAATTTCCCTGAAGGAATAGCTTCATCGACAAGCCCCTTCATCATGGCTTCCTGACCTTCAAATACTTTTCCATTCCAGATCATTCTCTTAGATTTATGGGTACCCAGTCTTTCTTGTAAAAGAAAATGGCTGCCTCCATCCGGAATCAATCCGATTCCGATAAAGTTCATGGCAAGCTTGCTGTCTTCCTCACACAAAATATAATCTGATGTAAGTGCCAAGCTGAATCCAAGGCCGGCAGCCGCTCCATGAATACCGGTGACTACCACTTTCGGCATCGTATACAACGTGATGACAAGCTCACTGATGGTATCCATTATTCCTGAAAATTGTTCTTCTCCGCTCAACATGAGCATTGATTTGATATCCCCGCCTGAGGAAAACCCCTTTCCTTCCCCAGTCAAGATCAAGATGGAAATCTCCGGGTCTGCTTTGACTTCCCTCAGGGCGCCCAAGAGATCCTTCATGAGCGCTGCATCCAAAGCGTTCAGGGACTTTGGACGATTCAACTGGAGCCTAGCCACCCTTCCCTCTTTATGTAACTTGACCGTTTCATAATGGTTTGACACTGTCAATGTAATCCCTCCCCTTATTTCTAGAATACATGATAAAAAATGAATAGTGAATCATTTTTTGAATAGTTTAACTATTTAAGTAAGAATAAACTTAAGAATCTCTGCTAATACCGCTGTTGATTTCCGTGCAAGACTTCGCTTTCCGCGGGTGACCCGTGAGCCTCCTCTCAATTTCCAGAGGGGAACTGTCCAGCTGCAGGGCTTAGAAGCAAATGTCATAAGCCCAACCGACCAAGAAGGCAAGGAACGCCTTCGTGGCCGATTCGTCTTATGCCACACGCTTCTAGGCAAAGCCCCTCCGCTTTTCTGTTAGGAGTCTTCGTCTTGCACTCCAATCAACAGCTAGAACCACCGCATATCTTAAATAGCCTCTGTAACCAATTAAAAAGAGGCCAGCCTCGAAATAGGTTGACCTCTCTGGAATCAAATCTGTTTGATCTTATCCTGAACTTGATCACGCAGTGTCCTCTTTAGGAATTTCCCTACGGATGTTTTCGGGATTTCTTTCATGAAAAGGACGTCGTCCGGAATCCACCACTTGGCGAACTGAGGCTTAAGGAAGTCGAGTATTTCCTGTTTTGTCACTTTTCCCTGAGCGGATTTTTTTAATACGACACAGGCAACCGGACGCTCCTGCCATTGTTCATGAGGTACTGCAACCACTGCAGCTTCAAACACTTCTTCATAAGCCATGAGCGCATTTTCAAGATCTACAGAAGAAATCCATTCTCCTCCGGATTTAATCAGATCCTTGGTCCGGTCGACAATCTTGATATAGCCTTCTTCATCGATCGTCACGACATCCCCAGTATAAAGCCAGCCGTCACGGAAAGCTTCCTGGCTCCTCTCGTCCTGATAATACTCCGAAGCAATCCATGGGCCGCGCAGTGCAAGCTCTCCCATTTCCTTCCCGTCCCAGGCAACTTCACCGTCTTTACCTATGATCTTCATTTCCAATCCAGGAACAAGAATACCCTGCTTCGCTTTCAAATCAAGCTTTTCCTCATTGGACAGGTCATCGTGATAACTCTTTGAAGCGGCAATGACAGCAAGAGGGCTTGTTTCTGTCATCCCGTATGCATGCATGAACGGAATACCGAATTTTTCTTCAAAGGCCTTGATCATTCCCCTAGGGGCAGCAGAACCTCCGCACAACACTGAACGCAGACTGGAAAGGTCATACGAATTCTGTTCCATCTCATTCAAGAGCCCCAGCCAAATGGTAGGGACACCTGCCGTAATCGTCACCTTCTCATCCTGCATCAAGCCTGCGAGAATCCCCGGGGTAAAATACGGACCGGGAAGTACTTGTTTGGTCCCAAACCATACAGAGGCAAACGGCAGTCCCCATGCATTCACATGGAACATCGGTACGACTGGAAGAGCCACATCCCTTTCACAGACTCCCGTTGTATCCGCAAGACCCAGCGCCATGGCATGAAGGACGATTCCACGATGAGAGTAAATGACCCCTTTCGGATTGCCTGTTGTGGCAGACGTGTAACACATCCCGGCAGGAGCATTCTCATCCAAATCTGTTCTGAATGAAAAAGAAGGATCTCCTTTTTCCAATAATTCTTCGTAATGAAACACATTCTCTAATGATGTTTCCGGCAGGTCACCGTCTGTCATGACGATGAATGCCTCGACACCTGGAATGCTATCCTTTATCTTATCGACCAGCGGCAGAATATCCGGATCGATGAGGAGCACTTTATCTTCGGCGTGATTGATGATATAGCTTATATGCTGTGGTGATAACCGGATATTGATGGTATGGAGTACGGCTCCGCTGCATGGAATCGCGAAATAAGCTTCAAGATGTCGGTGGTGATTCCATGCAAGTGTCCCCACCTTGTCACCTTCTTTGACCCCTAACGCAGACAAGGCACTTGCAAGCCTTCTCGTTCGTTCGCCCCACTGTTTGTACGTGAAGCGCTGAATCCCCAATTCCGTGCGTGAAACAATTTCCTTCTTCGGAAAATACCTTTCAGCTCTCTCAATCATTTGTGTCAAAAGCAGAGGTGTTTGCATCATATTCCATCTCTCCCCTCAAATAGTGAAGCGCTTTCATTTTCTATCTATAGTTACTATTCTCTTTTTCTATAATATCTCCTTTAAGTTTATTGAAAATTTACACTACTTAACGTTACACTGAAAGAACTGGTGAAAAAGACGTCACTATAAACACCGCTTTGATTTCCGTGCAAGACTTCGCTTTCCGCGGGTGACCCGTGAGCCTCCTCTCAATTTCCAGAGGGGAACTGTCCAGCTGCAGGGCTTAGAAGCAAATGTCATAAGCCCAACCGACCAAGAAGGCAAAGAACGCCTTCGTGGCCGATTCGTCTTATGCCACACGCTTCTAGGCAAAGCCCCTCCGCTTTTCTGTTAGGAGTCTTCGTCTTGCACTCCGATCAACAGCTGGAACCAGCTTTTAAACAACAAGCTTCAATAGTGTCAAAAAGAAAGGAATTTAATATGCTTCTATCAGTAAAGTATCATTTTATGTGGGGTGTAGTGGTAGGAATCGTGACGTCCGTTTTATGGGGGGCTCATTTTTCTTCCTCTCCTATTGTTTTCATTCTTATGCTGATTGCATGGATCGGCACAGGCATTTATATGCCAAGTACGGGTGCAAAGCTTCCGATATTGCGAAAATTCAAGATTGATGCTTTTTGGATGTTTCTTGCTTTGGGTGTCAGCTATCTCTTCATAGCAATACCGAATCCTGCCCCATATCAAACAGTCGACCGCTCCACTTTTTTCATTCTCATGATTTTGGCGGTCTGTTGGAAAATTTGGCGCGGAATCCTGGAGATTAAAAAAAGCAGTTCATAAGACGCATGCCCACGAACTGCTTTTTATTATGAGAATAATTCATCAAGAATTTTGATTTTCTTCTCCGTATATTCTTTAAAACTGAGATTATATGCGTTTGGCTCTTTTGGATTTGCAAAATGGGTGATCTTGCCTGTCTTCGGATCGATGAATTTACTTGCGGCCCCGCATCCGATTCCGATGATTGTCTGGACTTCTTCCATGATCATGATGTTGTAGATGCTGTCCTGCCCTGGCAATGCATATCCGACATTTTCCAGGTTGCCCAGAATGTTTTTCTGACGATAGAGATAGTATGGCTCATAGCCGTGTTCGCTCGTCCATTCCTCTGCCAAATTCATCATACGCTCGATTTCAAGCCTGTCGGCCACCCTATACTTTTCTTTATTCTTGGTCATTTCGGACGCACGCTTAAAAGATAAAGTATGGACTGTCAGCGATTCAGGCATGAGTTTCTCAGTTTCATCCAATGAGTGCTGAAGTTCGGGAAGCTCTTCATTAGGAAGACCGATGATCAGATCCATGTTGATATTATTCATCCCCATTTGACGTGCCAAATGAAATTTATCAATGGTTTCTTCTACAGTGTGATGACGCCCGATCGCTTTCAGGGTTTCTTGCGTATAGGATTGCGGATTAATTGATATCCGGTCGATATTCCACTTATTCAATACCTCGAGCTTTTCTACAGATATCGTATCCGGACGCCCGGCTTCCACTGTTACTTCCCGTACTTTATCCACATCCGGGAAGGACCGGTACATCTCATCATAAAGAGCATCCATTTCTTCCGCAGTAATCGAAGTAGGTGTTCCACCGCCGTAGTAAATTGTCGTAATTTTGATCCCTTTCTCCTTCAGCCAGCGGCCCATTTCCTGTATTTCATAGTGGAGACCTGCAAGGAATGAATCTACGCGTCCTTGCTTACCAAGGATTGCATACGCAGGGAATGTGCAATATGCGCATTTTGTCGGACAGAACGGAATACCAATATAAATGCTGACTTCGTTATGCACTTCATAAAGATCTGGTACGACGGATAGCTGGCGGTCAACGATGTTCTGCATGAGCTGAATCTTCTCTTCCATAATCAGGTATTCTTCCTTCAGTTTTTCATGAACTTCTTCTTTCGGCTTCCCCAGCTGATTCTGTTTGTGGATAAGCTTAGTGGGGCGAATCCCTGTAAGGATCCCCCACTTTTGTCTGATGCCCGTTAATTCCTGAAGAACATTGAGATACACATGTGAAAGTGCCGTCTTCACTTGCCGGAACCTCTCTTTATCCGTTTCAAAGGGCTGCCAGTCCCTGGAATACTCTGAGTGGAACTCCTTCTCGCTTTCAGGATCAGTTAAAACCGCTTTCGCTTCGATTCGTTCATCTGTTTTTATGTCTATATGAACCTTTAAATCAAACTCTTCACATTCTCCAAAATGAATCGTCGTCTCTTCAAAAAATAAGTTTGCTATCAATCGGAGGGGCCGTTCAAAACGATCGTCTTCCACTCCTGTTATTAAAACATTCACGTTTGTAATCACCTTTCAATAAAACTACCTTTTATTAGTGTACAGAAAGGCAGGAAAATGGTCAATGAGCGGCAGGATTGTGTTAAAATTGTCAAAATCATCTGGACAACCAAAAACCCGCACCCTCTGCCAGGAGAGGGTGCGGGCTTCACGTCATGATCTGATTACGTTCATTTTCTTGAGAAAGGGAATCGGATGCTGCTTTCTGAACAGCTCCATGATGAAATAAGGAAGACCTTTAAGATCTTGGCTTCTTGTTATCCAGTCTGCTTGTGCTTTAACCTCCGGAGGTGCTTCACCCATGGCGACTCCCAGACCGCAGCATCTTATGGCATCGACATCATCAATACCCGCACCGACCATGACAATCTGATCTTTTTTGATTCCGAGTCTTTCTGAAAGATACATCAGACCTCTCAGCTTTGAGACTCCTTTTGGAACAATATCGATGGTATGATCCGAGGTAGGAATGGCATCCACTTCCTCATACATTCCTTTTAATGCTGCAATGATATCCCATACATCTTCTCTATGTTCCAGCAGCACAGAGATTTTCGGAACAGCCAGAGGGTTTTCAAGCAAGTGTTCGCTTACCACATTCACATACTGCTTGCTGTATAAGAAACGGGAATCTCTTTCCCATGAGAGCGTGGATGTCATTTTAGATTGGTTACTTGCTTTTCCTACAATACTCTGTTTTTCATGAGATAACTGAACCTGGCTAGAAAACCCTTCCAGGAATTGTGTGATTTCATATGTGATGTTTTCAGGGATTTTATTGACATATATCGGCCGGTCACGCTCTGCGGCTATATACGAACCGCCATGGGTGATGATTGGTCCCTCTATTTTAAGGGCTTTTGCGACTTTTCTGGCAGAAGCAAAATTTCTGCTAGTGACAAGTGTAACCTGCACTCCTTTATTTTGAACGTACTCAATCGCTTCCTTTGTTTCCTTTGCGATTTTTCCATTTTCATTCACTACTGAGCCATCAATATTAAGAGCCATCATTCTATAAATCATTGGTGTCCCCCCTAAATGTTGTCTACTTCCTTTCTATACTCTTATGAAGGAAGTGAGACAAATATGACATAGGGGGATGGTTTTACAGGAGCCGGCGCCCGGTACAAGAAAAGTCAGTACCTCGTCAAGAACCCCGATTCGTCCCAGCAATAGGGGATCCGCCACGCCCGTTCAATCCCATAATCCATAAAAAAAGCACCCGGATCATATCCGGGTACCTGTAGTGAAGCTGATTATTTCTGCATGGAACCGTATAGTTCTTCAAGAGGCTTCATGATGACTTTGTTCAAGTCATTGATGACCATGCTCATGCGTTGCTCTGCTTCCATAAGCTTAGCGATTTTGTCATGCTGCTGCACAAGCTGTGCGGTTTTTTGAGCCTGTTCTACTTCTTCTTGTGAAATTTCTTCACCGCTCATTTGTTTTTGCTGAAGAGTCATTTGTATGTTTCTAAAGTTTTCAAACATCTTGTTTGCTGATTCATCGTTGTTTACTTCGTCGTACATTTTTTTCAGTTCCAAGAATTCGTCGCTTTGTCTAAGCGCACTTTCCAATTCGTTTGCTTGATCATATAAATTAATAGCCAAAATACGTACCTCCTAAGATTTTCACTCTTTGTTTCCTCCACCACTATAACAAACTATGAGGCAGAATTCTAGGAAGTTCCCTTTTCACCCATTCGGCCATCATTCATCACTGATGTTCAAATTAAGAAAACAGCATGACGAATATACTTTGGATCAACCCAATGACCCCTCCGAGAAGTGCCCCGAGGTAAGTGATCATCTTGAATTCGCGCTTTGAAATGCCAAGTACCAACTCTTCCAGTCTTGCAACAGAAAATGATTCTACCTGTTCCTGGACGATTTTCTGCAGATGAAGCTTTCCCATCAGGTTCGGAATCTTAATTGATAAAAGGTCCGTCCCTCTTCCAACCCATTTAGGGAGCAATGTCCCGGTGAACATTTGTTGATGAGGAGACAGCCAGTGAGATAGTGGTTTGGAAAGATGGCCTTCAATGTTCACGATCTTGGTTAATGATGTTTGCAGCTGGAACACTATTTCTTCCTCCGGGAGCTTTTCGATAATATCTTCAATTTTCATGAGCTTAATTTTTGCCCATTCTTTTCTCAGAAGGTTATGGAGAATTTCCTGTGTGCCTTCATGCTTGATGAATTTGACGATTTCAGGCTGAACCTTATCGGCTACAGACGTGTTTCCAAGGAACATCCCGAGCATATTCCCAAGCATCCCTCTTTCTTTAAGAAAGTCATCAATCATGACTTTCACTTTTGCTTTTCCTTCGGGACTTGTAAAATACGCTTCTGCCCGACCGGCGATCAAGTCTACCAGTTTAGGAATTGCCTCTTCAATTTTTTCCTCCCACTTTTCAGGAAGTGCTTCTTCGATCCGTTTTGAGCTGTACTCCAATTTTGTACGGGAGACTTTCTCTTCAATCCAATCCTTAAGCCACTGATTCAATACCTCGGACGAAACAGGGATATGCAGCATCTCAAGCCACTCGTTTACCGTTTTTTCCGATTGGAACACAGGGGCAGTCTCTTCCTTGATCCACTCAATGACATCCCTCTGAAACTCTTCATTCAAGACTTTCTTTTGAAGGCTTTCGGGAGTGATTAAATGATCGACCACCATGTTGCCGAGCTGTTCAGCCAATTCCTCTCTACGTTTCGGGATCAGCCCCGGCGTGAATGGTACTTTGAATCTCCCAATATAGTAAGCCTTATAAGGCCTGAACAGCATTTTAATAGCGAGTGAATTGGTTACTCCTCCAATCAGGGCTCCAATCACCACCATAAACACAATGAGGATGAAAGCATCCAGCATAATGGCACCTTCCTTTTCTGCTTTGAACATTTTGCCTATCTTTACATACAATGCTATATCAACATTAGCCCAATAACCAATTATAAAGTTATCTCATCTCCATATGCAAACGAGGAATGTCTTATGATATTTAAATGCCCCTTCATCAGTTTTGAGAATCTTAGTAGTGAAAATGAACTGATCTTACCCAACTCCATCTTTCGTAAATTTGATTCTTCGGGACAACTGATGCTGAAAGCCGGCGCTTCGTTCCTGTGGGTAAACTGCTCTCCATCTGCCGAAGGAAATGCTCAGGTCATATTGAAAACCAGGGACCCATTCTTCACTTCTATACCTCAGTTGGAAAACGTCCTATTGAAAATCGACAAGGATCAACATTCCATCTCCTTGGGGCCGATTACCGCTTTAATGATTGATCAAGGTAATGAAGATACATTAAATACACACTCTTTAAAGGAATATTTTACAGAGTGTCATCGTTGGTTTCAACAAAAAGGCGGGCTTTTTTATCTCCTGCCAGTCTCCTCATTTTTAAAGAATGATACTGAAGGATTCGTGTTTGATTATCATGAATGGCAGAAAAGGGCTCTCCCTCTTCCCCATGTGATTTATAACAGAAGTCATTCACGTAAAATTGAAAGCCACCAACACTATGAGTCTGCCCTGAAAAGAGTGGAGGATCATTCCGTACATCTATTTAACTCTTCTTTTCTTTCTAAAGATGCAGTACATTCTCAATTACAAAATCATTCACAGATTCAACCCCACTTACCCCAAACAGTCCAAGGACTCGATCGATTGGATGAGATGCTGGCCGTTCATAAGGATATCTTTATAAAAGCAGTCAATGGAAGCAGAGGGCGCTATATCATTCGCATCCAACAAAGGGAAAGGGATTATCTTGTTTTTCAAAATTCCTTTTCTTCTAAACGTACTCTCACTTTTCCTACTTATTCATCTCTTTATAGACAAATTCAATCCTGGTGCCGCTCTTCGAATTATATCGTGCAGCAGACGATTCCTTTCATAACGGTAAAGGAACAGCCGCTTGACTTCCGTTTTTTATGTCATAAAAACCATAAAGGAATCTGGACGGTGATTTCAGCAGTAGCCCGGATTGCTTCCGAAAATCAATTTGTTGCAAATGTCGATCAGGGCGGCAGGATGGAACCTCCCCAGTCAATACTCTCATCTCTTTTTTCTCATCACGACAGTCAGTCTATATTCAGCAATATGAAATCATTATCCCTGTCAGCTTCTTCTTTTTTGTCAGAACATCTTAAAGGACATTATGCCGAGTTCGGTATTGATATCGGGGTGGATTCAGCAGGCAAACCCTGGATCATCGAAATCAACTCCAAACCCTCTAAAAAGACGTTTATTGCCAATGATCGCGTCAGACCTTCTGTAAAAGCTTTATATGAATACAGCTACAACCTTTGGAATGAGAAGGAGGATTAATATGAATTATCCACTTGGGATCATGACACTGAAGCCTGACCCGTCACATCCATATTTTAAAGAAATAGGAAGACATTCTGCTTCCTATCATATTGATTTGTACTTATTTTCACCTCAAGACATCTCTCCCTCTACCGAGACGGTAGAAGGGTTTAAATTCATTCGGGAAAATGGCACCTGGGAACACACAGCATTTGATATCCCCACATTCATTTACGACCGGACCTATTATGATAAAAGCTTGCAATCCAAGCAGGCGAGGGCTGTCGTACAATGGCTGAAAAATAAGCCGGATATCCGATTCCTCGGCTATGGACTGCCAAATAAATGGCACCTGTACGAAAAATTAAAAGACTCTCCCCTTTCTTCCTACATTCCGGAAACGTTCTTACTAAATAACCACTTTCACTTATTTAATTTACTGATTAAGCATAAAGATATCATTATAAAACCAGTGGATGGTGCACATGGGTTCGCCGTCTATCATGTGATGTTTTCAAACAACGAAGTGAAGGTATGTACCACAAAAAAACAACAGATCGCAGAACAATCTTTTTCTTCTAAGACCACCTTTCTGAAGTGGGCAGAGAGACTGCTTGAAAAATACACCTTCATCGCACAAAAAAGAATCCAAAACAGAACCGTTCATGATACGCCTTTTGACTTCAGGATTCTGTTGAATAAGGATAAAGACGGGGATTGGAGGGAATTTCAGCGGGCAATCCGTGAAGGGCCTGAAGGAGGCATATTGACAAATATAAGCAGAGGAGGCTCTTATTTTTCCCGGGATGAATGGGAAAGCAGATATCCAAAAACAGATTGGCGTTTCGTCAATGCCGAGCTGAATCAAATCATGAATGAACTCCCTCATCTGCTGGAAGACCATTTTTCATGTTTGTTTGAACTCGGGGTCGATGTCCTGCTTGCGAGAGACAACTCGCTTTGGATTTTAGATATCAACTCGAAACCCGGCCATAAAATTGTGGACACTCTTGGAAGTAAAAAACTGGATTCCCTGCATCAGTCCCCCTTGGATTATTGTGAATACCTATACTCACGGTCTCTTCCATCCTTAAGGCGAGGTGATTTTTAAATGTTAAAAACGTATAAGATAGAGCAATTCCGAGAAAAAGAATACATTCTTTATCTGCCTTCCCGCTGGAAGCCGGAAAAAGTCGGCTTTCCCAAAACTGCTGTTCTCGGAACCAAAAGACAGGCAGTCGATTGCAAAAGGCACCCGAATGGCAGGAACGTAATCGGCATCAGCTCTGCTCTAGCCAAAAGCCTCAACCTCCCCGACAAAGTGTCCGCATTATCTCTCTTTACTAAAGACGATTGTCTCTACCTTGGAGTATTGATCGGGATTTTCACTTCAGGATTTACGAACTTTAAACTCAGTCCTGTCGGAGAACGATCCTACTTCTTCAGGAAACTACTATCAGTACAGTCATCATTAGGCGTAATTCCGTTCGTTTTTGGCGAGAAGCACATCGACTGGGAAAACGGTGTAGTCGAAGGTTTTTTTCATTTTGGAGATGGATGGGTCATAGAAACCGTACCTTTTCCAAATGTAATCTATGACCGGCTCCCAAATCGGCGCAGTGAGAAAAGAAAGACATATAAAGAAATCAAAGAAAGACTTCAAAGGGAATATGGGATTCCTTGGTATAATCCAGGTTTCTTCAATAAGCTTGATCTCTTTGAACGGCTGGAATCAGATGAGTCCGTCGCACAATATCTACCCGAGACTCACTCTTTTCAATCGTTTGAAGAGATCGAGCGGATGCTTTCCCTTTATAAGCATGTCTTTATAAAACCCAAAAACGGCAGCTTGGGTCATGGGATCCATAAACTCACTTTCGACCGCCAGGCTCAGGACTACTATTGCCGGTTCCGTGATAGTGAAGGGAAAAATAGGCTTGTCAGATTCTCCTCACTCGAACGTCTGATGAATTCAGTCTTTAGGAACCGGAGCCTGGATTCATTTCTTGTCCAGCAAGGAATTTCACTTCTGACTGAAGAAAGCCGCCCAATCGACTTCCGCGTTCATACGAATAAAGACGAAGAAGGCAGCTGGCATGTAAGCGCAATGGCAGGAAAGGTAGCCGGCATCGGCAGTGTCACTTCTCACGCCAATAATGGCGGTGTAGTAAAAAGTCTTGAAGAATTGTTTCCTGATGTCCCCAAGAAAACAGAGGTTGAAAAATCCCTAAAAGAAGCGGCCTTGAGGCTTTCCCATGCAATCGAATGCAATATGGAAGGCTATATCGGCGAAATCGGGTTTGATTTAGGCATAGATGAAGACGGACGTATATGGATGTTTGAAGCGAATTCAAAGCCCGGGAGAGCCATCTTTACTCATCCGCACTTAAGGAACTTTGACATCCTGACAAGGAAACTCGCTTTATCATTCGGGGTCTTCTTATCTCAGCAAGCCCTCCACCACCCGGAGGAAATAATGAAATGAACATTTATTACGACTTGTCCAGAAAGATCTTTTTTCATGGGGAGGAATCACTCACTGCCGTTCCCTTCGCCAAGGATTCCTTCCTTCTTTCTTCAAAAGGAACGGAGGATGCTTACACCTTTAAAGTCCAGTCCGATAAGAAGATTTTGTCTATCCCGCTTGTTGGCATCGTTGCAGGCAAAGACCAAAATAAATATAAGGGAAACTTCGAATTGTTCCGGTCGATTCAGCAGGAATTCGAGGAGCAGGGAGGTATATGCTTCGTATTCTCCCCGGAGGATGCTGCAGGACATTCCATCAACGGGATCATCTTCAACGAAGAAGTAAATAAGTGGGTGAAGTGTGTCTTCCCCCTTCCCAACGTCATATATAACAGAATCCCGTCAAGGGAAGCGGAACAACAAGGGGATTATATAAAATTAAAAGAGTTCATCAAGACATATAATATTCCATACTTTAATCCCCACTTCTTTAACAAATGGGAAGTTCACCAGATTCTTTCTCAGTGCGGACAGGTGCGGGATTATTTACCCCCTACGTCACTCGTGGAAAATGAAGAAAGCTTCACAGTATTTTTGGAACAGCATAAAAGAATCTATGTCAAACCTTCTTTTGCTTCCCAGGGCAGAGGCATCAGGCTGGTTGAATTGGAGGAAAACGGCTCCATAATATGCAAGAGCATTAAAAAAATCGAAAAGTACACCTCCCTCTCCCGCTTTCTTTATTCATATCATGAATGGTTCCACTCTGAACAGAACCTTATCATGCAGAAAGCGATTCCTTGCAAAACGCTTCATGATCATAGGTTCGATTACAGGATCCTCGTGCTCCACACCGGGGAGGAATTTAAACTGATGGGAATCGGCGTACGTATTTCACAGCGGCAGGAGGTGACCACCCATGTCCCTGCCGGCGGAAAAATCATTTCCATTCAGGAGGTTGCAACTCCTCAGACAAAAAAAGAAATCCTCACGATTGTGAAGACTTGCGGCAGGGAACTCGAGCGGGCCTTCGGGTACGTAGGTGAATTTTCCGTCGACCTTGCACCGCGGGAAGAAGGAGGATTTGTCTTGTTTGAAGTCAACTCAAAACCGATGACATTCGACGAAGAAGATATTGAAACGAAGAGGCGGCGGCAGCTTGTCCGCACGTTTCTCAGGCTTTCAGTACACAAAGAAGGTTGACCGATTGAATAGGGTACCCTGGTCAACCTTCTTATTAACGTAATGAATTATAAATCGTAGAAAAACGGGTAGCATGCTCCATCTCATCCGTCATTGCAATGAACAACGGATTATAGGCCTGCTGATTCGGCATTTCCAATAACATATCCCTGTAAAACTCTGCCGCCTCAAGCTCATCCTTCAACGCACGGAGAACTCCTTCCTTGAACGTGGTATATTCGATCTTTTCTTTCTTATGTTCATAATACTCACCTGTATATAAATAATGGAGATACTGAAACATTTCATAATGCTCCTTCTCATCCTTTTTAGCATGCTCGATGAATTCCACATACAACGGGTTATTCGTCCTGTTCCTTAAATCTTTATAAAAATAATAGGCTGTCCATTCATCACTGATCGCCTTCTCCAAATCACGAATAAACGAATTCATGCTCTGTCCCTCCTAAGGTCACTTCCCTAAATTCTATTAATCAATAAAGAAATTTATGATTGGATAAAAGGAATTCCTACACAGCTTATGATGAAACGTTTACAATGATAGTTGAGGTGATTAATTTGATACAGCACTTTCAATACAAAAGTATGTATGAAAACAAGCAGCTGCCGGGATGGACATTTTCGTTCTATTACAGCGGATTGAAATACGAAGGAAATTATCATAAAAACGGAAGCATTGAATGGACAAGCCATCTCCCGCCTGCAGATAAAGAAGAAAACCTAAAAAAACAACTGCATGAACTTATGTTATTTCATGTATATGAATAGAAAAGCGAAGGCGGCTCGATCAGAGGCGACAAGCATAAGATGGGGCAGCCATAAAGGCGTTTTTTTGCCTTTTTGGATGGCACGGCTTATGTCTCGAGCCTCTAGCCGCCGGAGCTGGACAATAGAAAAGCGGAAGGGCTTTGTTTAGAGGCGGGTGGCATAAGACGAATCGGCCATGAAGACTCTCTTTGCACTTTTGCCGGTTTGACACTCCTTATTTACTCAATAACCCTCCTGTTCTCAATTCAAACCTTTCTTTACAAATTTTTGAAAGATGAATGAACCCACGCCTCTTTTCTAAAACTAAACACAGGAGGCTGATAAGAATGGCAAAAGATAAAAATGACTATCAATTTCTTCCTGATACCAATTATGAAGGAAGAGGCAATTTGTTCCTTGATGTGGACAGATTCATAAATGAAGGCATGTCTGGCGGATCTGTTCATATGAGAGAGGATTCCACGAATATCGGTGAAGCGACTCTCATAACGGATCACGAGGAACCTCCAGCTCATTCTTAATCATCTTTCACTTGAGGGGTCTGTTTGACAGGTCCCTCTCTATAGTATTTGGGCTAAAAATCCATTAATTGCAGCAAAAAGCCCATAAAAAAAGCTGCCCAACGGCAGCTTTCATCAATTATTATCGGCTTTTGACCAGCATATTAACGGCTTCCTTGATGGCATCTTCTGCATTTCCGCCTTCAAGTTCTGATTCACGGATACACGCTTCCAGATTTTTTGCAACGATTAAACCGATTGTACGGTCTACTGCTGTGCGCACTGCTGACAACTGGGTAACGACATCCTTGCAGTGTTTTTCTTCTTCCATCATTTTAATGACGCCGCGGACTTGTCCTTCTAAACGCTTCAAACGGTTTGTTACTTCTTTATTGTATTCCATATTGGACACCCCATAATGATTTATTCCTTATCCCATAGTATTAGAATTAGGAAGAATTTGCAATGCAGGACCCTTTGAATCCCTAAATATTTTCAGTACAATGGTTTTAATACATAAATAAAACTTATAAGAGGGATGAAATGTTAACTTCTTTACTTTTAAAATACCCTGATGCAACTGTTCAAAAACACCATCCGTCAGAAATCACGTCAATGAAAATTTGGTTTACGAATGCAAATCAAGATGAGTTCATCGGTATAAATGCAAGTGACCTCACCCAAGAAGAATTAAAATTGTTAAGGTGCCTGTTTAAGGAGTTGTCCAGTGAGGAGAAGCTAATGAATGAATCTCCAAGGGCAGCTGAATGGTTAGGTTTTTTATTTAAAAATGGACCTGCTCCTTCACATAATGAAAATGAATACCGCGTCATTCAGTTCACCATCAATGAACAGACGGACGTGCATTTAATGAAAGAGGCATTTAAGCATTTACTCCCGCTTCATACAGTATTAGTTATGCTGGATGAGAAAAAAGGGTTGATCCTGGAAGAAAAAAATGACTTTAATCTAGATGAAGAACAGCTTCTCTCCATTTCCCATGTCATTGAATCTGACTTTTTTGTAAGCATGTCATTTTTCATTGGCCAGTTCCAGCCCGTGAATCGTGATTTTATCCATTCATTCAAGTACGAGATTGAAATGGTTTCATTCTCAGAAGCCAGCCTTCGTACCAACTATATTCAATCAGTTGTTACACTCCTGCCTTCGTTTATGCTGAAACATCTCCCGATTGAATGGAAGGAACATATTTTCAGCAAGACAACACAAGTGTTCTCAGAAGACACTGAGCTGATTCATACCGTCAAAGCATTTTTGGAAAATCAATCGAATATCAGTCAAACTGCCAAGAAATTATTCATGCACCGAAACAGTGTCCAGTATCGTATCGATAAGTTCATTGAAAAGACAACGATTGATATAAAAACCTTTCAAGGTGCACTGCTTGCTTATTTAGCCGTACTGGAATATGAATCTGACAACCTGCCTAAAAAGTGAGAACGAATTTTGTGCAGGTTGACCATACCGTTTTGAATCCGCTTTCTTTACAATGAATTCATAGAATGAAACGTTTACAAAACAGGAGGAGAAACGGAATGGCTGAATTAAAATTAGAAAATATTTATAAGATCTATGATAATAAAGTGACAGCAGTAAATGATTTTAACCTTCATATCAATGATAAGGAGTTTATCGTCTTCGTTGGTCCATCGGGCTGTGGTAAGTCAACGACTCTTCGAATGATTGCAGGGCTGGAGGAAATCTCAAAAGGTGATTTCTCCATCGATGGAAAACGTGTAAACGATGTAGCTCCGAAAGACCGTGATATCGCCATGGTGTTCCAGAACTATGCACTTTATCCACATATGAGCGTATATGACAATATGGCATTCGGGCTTAAACTTCGTAAATTCGATAAGAAAGAAATCGACCGCCGTGTGCAGCAAGCTGCTAAGATCCTTGGACTCGAAGCATTATTAGACCGTAAACCGAAAGCATTATCAGGCGGACAGCGCCAGCGTGTTGCATTGGGACGTGCAATCGTACGTGATGCAAAGGTCTTCCTGATGGATGAGCCTTTATCCAACCTTGATGCAAAACTTCGCGTACAGATGCGTGCTGAAATCGCCAAGCTTCATCAGCGCCTTCAGACCACTACCATTTATGTAACGCATGATCAGACGGAAGCGATGACAATGGCTACCCGTATTGTTGTCATGAAAGATGGTGTCATTCAACAGGTCGGTTCACCTAAAGAAGTATATGATAAGCCTGAGAATGTATTCGTCGGCGGCTTCATTGGATCCCCAGCGATGAACTTCTTCCACGGTAAAATTGAAGAAGGATCATTTGTGATCGGTAAATCCAAAGTGGCAGTGCCTGAAGGAAAGATGAAAGTACTTCGTGACCAAGGCTACGTCGGAAAAGACATTATCTTAGGAGTTAGACCGGAAGATATTCATGATGAGCCTATTTTCATCGATACAGCCCAGGGTGCAAAGATTACTGCAAAAATTGAAGTGTCTGAGCTGACAGGTGCTGAAACGATGCTGTATTCACAAATCGAAGGCCAGGACTTCGTGGCGCGCGTCGATTCCCGTACAGACATTAATGCCGGTCAAACGATCGAACTTGCTTTTGACATGAACAAAGCACATTTCTTCGATTCTGAATCTGAATTCAGAATCCGCTAATCCTTCGTGAATAGAAAAAGACCACACTCTTTGTGAGCGTGGTCTTTTTCATGTGTTTTTAGAACTTTTCTAATAGTGTAGAAAATAGCCTTTCTTAAAATTCCGTTAAATTGATGCTTTTACCTTCTTCTTCCCCGCACCTGATACACGTGAATAAATGCAGGCAAGTATCCGTACAGCTGCTGTTCGGTATCCCGTCCGCCAGCTGCACATGTTTTATATCCATATAGGCACTATATTCATCATAATAATCGTAATATCTTCCTTGATCCAAAGTGGAATCGCCGCATTTCGGGCACAGACCCTTATATTCAACAATCCCGTTGCATAATGCACATGCTTTCATGCGTGTCACCATTCTTTCAACTTAAGTGTTTAAACATATCCTTTTATGATTGACACTGTTTTATGTAGAGAAAATACAGGGAAAGAAACAGGAATAAATTCCCTTGTTTTTCTCCCGCATATAATTTCATGGACGAACCATAATACTTAGTAACAGCACATAAAGCAACTCATAACCTTGGGTCATACCATTACAGATGGTCGCTAATGGAATGCGTGCCGGTGCAACTCCGGTTGGCCCAACCAAAAAACAACCTATATTTAAGGAGATGAAAGATTATGCAACAACAACAATCTCGCAACAATTCATCTAACCAATTGGTAGCTCCAGGAGCTCAACAAGCTATCGACCAAATGAAGTACGAAATCGCTTCTGAGTTTGGCGTACAATTAGGGCCAGACGCTACAGCTCGCGCTAACGGTTCTGTTGGTGGAGAAATCACTAAGCGCCTAGTTCAAATGGCTGAACAACAAATCGGCGGCGGACAATACTAATCAGCTGTAAAATTTAATATGTATGGATAAACCCCTGGCAGATGCCAGGGGTTTTTTATTTTTGAGGACCGCTTTATATAACGCTATTGATTTCCGTGCAAGACTACGCTTTCCGCGGGCAGCCCGTGAGCCTCCTCGTCGCTGCGCTCCTGCGGGGTCTCACATAAGCTACTCTTTCCGCAGGAGTCTCCGTCTTGCACTCCAATCAACCGCTGGAAACAGTTAAATTGTTCCTCTTACATACAAAGACTATGCTCTAACTACAACTATCTCCCTAGTTCATTAGTTGTTAACCATGTTAGCCGGTTTGATCCATTCATCGTATTGCTCTTCTGTAAGATAACCGGATTTAATGGCTGCTTCTTTTAGGGTCGAGCCGCTTTTGTGTGCATTTTTTGCAATTTCCGCTGCTTTTTCATAGCCGATGTGAGGATTCAATGCTGTTACAAGCATCAATGAACGCTGGACGAAATCCTCTATAACATCCTCATTGGCTTCCAGGCCTTTCACACATTTATCGTTGAAGGAACGGATACCGTCTGTCAGCAGTCGTACAGATTGGAGCATATTATAGATGATCACAGGCTTGAAGACATTCAGCTCGAAATTGCCCTGGCTTGCTGCAAATCCGATACTGGCATCGTTCCCGAAAACCTGGGTGGCGACCATGGTGACAGCCTCACTTTGTGTAGGATTGACCTTCCCCGGCATGATCGAACTTCCAGGTTCGTTTGCAGGGATCGTGATTTCACCGATCCCGCTGCGTGGACCGCTTGACAGCCAGCGGACATCATTTGCCACTTTCATCAGGTCTGCAGCCAGCGCCTTTAACGCACCGTGCACATAAACAATTTCATCATGGGAAGTGAGCGCATGGAATTTATTGTCGGATGAAACAAATGGGATGCCGGTCTGTTCTTCAAGCTGCTCGGCGACTTTCCCTCCAAATGACGGATGGGCATTGATCCCTGTCCCCACTGCAGTACCGCCTATTGCCAGGTGGACAAGCTGTCCCATGCTTTCTTCAATTATATGACGGGATTTTTCCATCATTGCTCTCCAGCCGCTCACCTCCTGACCAAGTGTCAGAGGCGTGGCATCCTGCAGGTGTGTACGCCCGATTTTAATGATATCCTGAAACTTCCCTTCTTTTTCCCGCAGGGTTTCAATGAACTCATCGATTACCGGCAGAAGTTTAGATGATATCTCCTTATATGCAGCAATATGCATTGCAGTAGGGAAAGTGTCGTTCGAGCTTTGCGACATATTGACGTCATCATTCGAGTGAATCTTTTCATCACTGCCTGCCGTTTTTAAAAGTTCATTGGCACGATAGGCAACAACCTCATTTACATTCATATTTGATTGCGTGCCGCTTCCCGTCTGCCAGACCACCAATGGAAAATGTTCATCCCATTTAGCCTCCAGAATCTCGTCGCATGCTCCGCTGATTGCTTTCATTTTCCCTTCAGAAAGTTTTCCTAACGAATGATTCGCCATTGCCGCCGCCTTTTTCAGCTGCGCGAAAGCATATGTAACTTCCAGCGGCATTCTTTCTGTACCGATTTTGAAATTCTCTTTGCTTCTCTGTGTCTGTGCACCCCAGTATTTTTCCTTGGGCACTTTCATTTCACCTATTGTATCCCGTTCAATTCGGTAATCCATTTCTCTTCCTCCCTCAAATAATAGTCACATTACCATATTTCCACTATTTGACCTGTACTAACCACTTTCGGACAGGTTTTGTATCAAAATGTCAGCCGGGGTAGGTTCGGTGCTTTTCAAGGGTGAACTTCCCCTCCTCGGTTGTTCCACCCGAAGAATGAGGATTTGCCTTTTCATCTCTTACATCCTTTCGTCTTATTACTGCCGTTTCTCCCATTATCAATGCTTGAAGGGACGAAGCCATCATATTAAAAGCAAGGACAGTAAGGGAAAGAGCAGCAAGCGGGGAAAAAATGATCCATGGGCCCGTCATCATCTCGATCCGTGAATTACCTATGTTCCCGGCCCACTCATTGGAAAGGGAAAAGATTCGGGATTCTCCTACCATTATTTCCTTTTCCACCTGTCCCCCCAGCATTACCCCTAAAATCCCAAGATGAGCAAACAAAATCAGCACGCTCACATTGCGCTGGAAGAATAACAGAAAGAGGCGGGGCAGCAGATTCTTAAGAACATGACGGCGGTATAGGTACCATCCCCGCGCCCCCAGGGTCCTGGCGCTCAATATATATTCTTCCTGCATCGTCTTTTGGATCTCTTTGGAAAGCACTACAACGATCTGCGGCATCCCTATCAGAGTCAGCAGGAAGATTTGAATGCTGAGAAATTTTATTGGTTCAACTTCCGCATCCACCACAAAACGGAGCGGAAAGAGAAGCATAAAAGCGATGACGGCCATTGGAACATAAATCATGGATTCCACTGCTTCTTCAAATACAGTCAAGAATCTTTTAGACAATCCCGTAAAAGCAATAGAAAAAAACAGGGAAAGAACCAGCTGTAAAAAACTGATGAGCAGGCCGAGCAGAATAGTGAATTTTGCCCCTTGGATGATATAAGTCCAGAGAGGGATTCCCAGCCTGTCTGATCCCAATGGGGGCAGCTCTGCGGGAGTGAAAGGGGGACCCGCCATCCCCCCATCCAGGTGCAGGAAGCTGATGCTTTCAACTCCTTTTTCGAAAAATGGTTCATAAAGGAAACTAACCAGTAAAAGTACAGTGAGAAAGATGAACCCAGTCAAGAACTTCGGCTTTTTCAACAGCTGCTTAAGCATACGTCCCGTCCTCCTTCATGCCGATGCTTTTTTTCATGCGCTGCTCGATCAAAGTAAAGAGAAGGAAGAACGGCAGAAAAATCAGTGTACTGATAATGACGAAGGTGTATCCCGTCGACCACATCAAAAGTCCCATCACACCGCGCATATTAAATAATTGTTCAAGTATGAAGAGGTTCGAAAGCATAAAGGAAAAGACCAGTTTCATTTGATAAAATAAACTGTACAGCACATTCCTGAAACTGTGGACCACCAAAATATGAACAGAACTCAGCCCTTTACCCCGGGCAAGTTCAACATAAGCCTTCTTTTCCTCTTCTTTCAAAAGCAATACGATCGTCTTGACTAAAAAAACGGCAGGAACCACAGTCAAACAAGTGACAGGAAGTAAATAGATTTCTTCACCAGTCATGGCGATATCCCCGATCAACACACCCGTCTCCCTGAAGTACATAACAACGAGCAGCTGCACGCCGATGATGATAAAGATATCCGGCAGCGACTCTATCACATTTACAACAGATAGCAGAAAGCGTTTAATGGTTCCGGATGCGAGTGAAATCATCATGCTCACAAGAAAAGCGATGATGACAGCCAGCAAGAGTGAAATAAAGAAAACTTTCATCGAATACGCAACCCTTTCAAAAAGAACATCAATAAGGGCATATTCCTTTCCCATGACAACAATTGACCATTGATCCGGCCTTGCCAAATAAAGAAAAACATCATAAATTGCACTGAGATATGCGTATGGATATAAACCAAATGAGCCGCTTTCTCCATTCAAATAGACATATTGAAAATCTGCATTAAAGAACAGATTTGGCAGTGAACTGATAAAAACCAATCCTGAAAAGATAAGTAGTAATCTTCTGAATATCTTCATTGAATCCCCCATTTCTGCTATATTACCTTTTCTTTCCATAGTGGAGAAATCCCTGCTTTTTCACCTGTTTTACACAAAAAAAGATGAATGGTGAGTGCCCATTCATCTTTTCCTTTCATCTTATCAAGTTTAAAAATTGACGTGTGCGGTCGTGCTTAGGGTTCTCGAATACTTCCCGAGGAGTTCCTTCTTCCAAGATGTAACCGCCGTCCATGAAGATCACCTTATCTGCGGCTTCTTTTGCGAATCTCATTTCGTGGGTGACGACGACCATCGTCATCCCTTCTTCTGCAAGATCCTTCATGACTTTGAGTACTTCTCCAACCAGCTCGGGATCGAGTGCGGATGTCGGTTCATCAAACAGCATCACCTGCGGTTCGATTGCGAGGGCCCTTGCTATGCCGACCCTCTGCTGCTGTCCTCCGGATAGCTGGAACGGATAATAATCGATTTTGTCGCCGAGTCCCACTTTTTCAAGAAGGCGGATAGCATTTTCCCGGACTTCGGCTTTTTTCTTGCCCTGTACGACGACCGGTCCTTCCATGACATTTTCAAGAGCCGTCATATGCGGGAAGAGGTTATAAGTCTGAAAGACCATGCCGGTCCTTCTTCTGAATTTCAAAAGCTCGGCAGTTGATACTTTTTCAGAAAAATCAACCGTCATTCCGCCGATTGATACACTGCCTTCATTAGGTGTCTCGAGTGCGTTCAAGCATCTGAGAAATGTCGTTTTCCCGGATCCGGATGGACCGATCAGCACGATCACTTCCCCTTTCTTGACTTCCACATCCATGCCTTTCAACACTTCCAGGTCATCAAATCGTTTCTTCAGTCCTTTTATCGAAATCATCATTACCCTCCTTTTATTTAGCGATATAACGGTCTAGCCTGGCTTCGATCCGTCCTTGTATGATGGATAAGATAAAACAGATAATCCAGTATAATAGTGCAGCTTCCATGTACATGAGGAGGAATTCATAGTTGGTTGCCGCAATTTCCTGAGCTTTCCTGAACATTTCCGTCACGAAAATCAGTGAAGCAAGCGACGTATCTTTTACCAAGCTGATAAATGAATTGGACAAAGGAGGGATGGACACTCTTGTCGCCTGCGGCAGGATGATTCTTTTCAGCGTCTGTGAATAGCTCATGCCGATGGAATATCCTGCTTCCCACTGCCCCTTCGGAATGGACTGGATGGCAGCCCTCACAATTTCAGAAGAGTATGCCCCCATGTTCAATGAAAACGCAATGACGGCTGCAGGAAATGGTTCCAGCTTAAGGAATTCGATGCCGAGGGAACCGAGTCCAAAGAAAATGATGAACAGCTGCACCAGCAGCGGCGTTCCCCTGATCGCGGACACATAGACCCTTGCAATGCCCCTTAAAACTGAAAATCTTGAAAGTCTGGCCAAAGCAGTGAAAACAGCAATGATCAATCCTAAAGTAAACGATATGAGCGTTAGAGGGATAGAATAATACAAAGCTCCCTTGATCATCGGAAGCAGGGAGCTTTGTAAAATATCGAACATTTCTTCAGGATTCTGAAAAATACTACTTAGGAGATACATTCTCGCCAAACCACTTGTTGGAGATCTCTTCGTACGTACCGTCTTCCATCATGTCCTCTAACGCTTTATTGACTTCTTCCACCAATTTGTCATTACCCTTACGGAACATCAAGCCGCTTTGTCCCGCATCTTCAGCTTCGGCAGCGATTTTGATATTGGCATTCTTTTGTTTATTCATATAATCAAGAATTGAAATTTTATCATTGACTGTCACATCCACACGGCCCTGTTCAAGCAGCTGGATCGATTGGGCGAGCCCGTCGACTCCCTGGATGACAGCTCCATTCTCTTCTGCGATATCCCTGTAATTGCTCGTCAGAGATTGAGCAGAAGTAAGCCCTTTGATATCTTCGAATGATTTCACATCGTTGTTATCTTTAGAGACGACAACCACAGCACTTGATTCGATATAAGGCTTCGAAAAGTCATACTTCTTCTGTCTGTCCTCACGGATCCCCACCTGGTTGGCGATCATATCGAAGCGGTTGGAATTCAACCCTTCGAACATCGCATCCCATTGTGTTTCCTTGAACTCAGCCTCTACACCAAGACGTTTAGCCACTTCACGTGCGATTTCCACGTCAAAACCAGTAAGCTTGCCTGACTCATCATGAAAAGTAAAAGGAGGATATGTTCCTTCTGTACCCACTAACAGCTTCCCTTCTTCTTTCACTTTATCGTAAAGGGACTGTTCTGAATCCCCGCTTGATCCTTCATTATCTTTTGATTGTCCGCATGCTGAGAGCACCATTGAAAGGACCAGCATCAGAACAGCTATAAATTTCCATTTTTTCATTATCAAAACCCCCACTAATCTTATCGGAATTATTAACTACGAATGTCATCATAAAACGATAACTGTAAAAAGTCAATGAGAAAATCTTAATTTCAAGATTAATTTTTCGCAGATGCACACTCCTTTGGTATACTTTTAATCTAACCTATTGAATGAGTAGAAATTCGGATCACAACAAAGGATTTTTTTTAGGAGGGATATCCATGAAAATTGCTCTCTTCGGCAGTACAGGCAGGGTCGGGGCTGTTGTTTATGAAAAGGCAAGACATCATCATACGATTCACCGTCTCACCAGAAAGCATGTTGAGAAGAAAAGCCTTGAAGAACATGCAGTGACAGGCGATGTGCTCAATGAAGAAGATGTATTCAACACCATTTCAGGCTGCGATGCCGTCGTCAGCTGTCTGAATACAGATAAGGAAGATGTGTTGTCGAGGAGCATGCCCATCATCTTAAAAGCGATGAGGCAAAACGGCATCACCCGCATCATCACATGCGGTACTGCCGGGATATTGAATTCGAGGACGAAACCCCACCTATACCGATTCCAATCCAATGAATCGAAGAGGAGGAGCTCGACCGCTGCAGAGGATCATCTCAGGGCCTTCATGATGCTTCAGGCTTCCGGACTCCAATGGACGGTCGTTTGTCCGACGTATCTTCCTGACGGGGAACGAATTGGCGAATACCGTATTGAGGGGGACACCCTCCCTGAAGATGGCAAGAGTATCTCCATTTATGATACTGGTGATTTTATTTATCAAGAATTGGTGAATCCTCAGTTTATCCGAAAGAGGGTCGGGATCAGCTATTAGGGTTCAAATGGGATGTTGGGTTTGGATTTGGTTCCGGCGAAATTTAACTATTATTGTCGAATTGTCGGTAAGTGCTAAAAAATTGTTGGTATCCTAGAATTTTTCGCTGATAACTACAAATTATTGTTGATAAACACTCAAAAAACGTTGGTAATTTACTAACCTCGTTGTGCCAGGCACCATATGCCATTATTTCTCCTGGCACAACTTGCATCCATACACGCTGAACAAACCTCCCTGGCCAGCCAAACGAATTCCCCAGGCCGCAGGCACTCCAATGCAATGGTTTTCACCACAAAACAAAAAAGAGAGCCAAAAACCTTGAAAATGTTTTGGCTCTCTTTCTATTTAAAACTTGCCGCTTGAGCAAGCTGCACTCCCTCTGATCAGCCTGCAAGATCTGATGATGATCCCTGCTGAAGCTGATACATTTGATAATAACGCCCTCCTGCTCTCATGAGTTCGTCATGATTACCTTTTTCAACGATTTCTCCCCGATCAAGCACAAGGATCTGATCTGCATTCTTAATAGTTGATAGACGATGAGCGATGATAAAAGTCGTTCTGCCCTTCTTCAATACTTCCATCGCTTCTTGGATCACGGCTTCAGTTTCTGTATCGATGCTCGAAGTTGCTTCGTCCAAAATTAAGATTGCCGGGTTAAAGGCAAGCGCCCGGGCAAAGGAAATCAGCTGACGCTGACCGGATGAAAGGGTGCTGCCCTTTTCAATAACCGGTTCGTCATAGCCTTTTTCAAGATTTTTGAATACTTTTTCTGCCCCGACAGCCTTCAGGGCATCCTCCACTGTCTGCCTAGATATCCTTGGATCATCAAGGCTGACATTGGATGCGATCGTACCGGTAAACAAATACGGATCTTGCAGGACGATCCCCATATGCTCTCGGATTGTTTGATATGGAATATCTTTGATGTCCTGTCCGTCAATCTTGATTTTTCCTTCGTTTGTATCATAGAAACGGAATAATAGATTCATGATGGAACTTTTCCCTGATCCCGTGTGCCCGACAAGAGCAACGGTTTCTCCTTGATTCGCTTCAAACGTTATGTCCTTCAGCACATATTCATTTTCTTTGTAGCCAAAAAACACGTGCTCAAAGCTGACGTTCCCTTTGTATCGGGCCATTTTATCATCGGCTACCTTCGTTCCGTCCTCATCAAGAAGTTTGAATACGCGTTCGCCTGCCACAAGTGCCTGTTCCAGGTTGGCAAGCTGATTGACGATTCCGGTAACCGGCTGGAATAATCGGTTGATATAGTCAACGAAAGCATAGAGAACACCCAGAGTCACGACAGATCCGACCCCGATCGCACCTCCACCGAAATACCAGATGAATGCCACAAACGTGATATTCCTCAATACCCCTACAAGATTATGTGAGGTCATGGAGTTCAAGCTCAAAAGCTTATTTTGGTATTTATAATGGGTGCCGTTCAGTTCTTCGAATTCGCTGCTTGTTTGTTTTTCCCTGCTGAAGGCCTGGATGATATTCATCCCTTGGATCGACTCATTGATCATCGCGTTGATGTCACTTACTTTCGAACGAATGATATGATTGTATTTAGACGCATAGATCCTGTACAAATACGTCCAGATGACAAGGATTGGAATCAGAATCAAACAGATTGCCGCAAGCTTTACATCGAGTATGAACAACGCGATATAGATTCCAAGAATATAGATCGTGCTTGTAAAAAACGTAGACAAAACGGTAACATATAAATCCCGGATCGCTTCGGTGTCGTTTGTAATCCGGGCTACGACCTTTCCTGCCGGCAGATTATCAAAATATCGAATCGGAAGCTTCTGTATATGCTGAAAAATATCGTTACGCATTTTCTGGATGACCCTGTTGGCAGCTTTCTGGAGATAAAACCGCTGACCGTACTGAAAAAAGGACGCAACTACCAGAAGCCCAAAATAAAAGGCAATCAGTTTAATAATCTTTGGAATTTCAGGACTATAAAAATCTAACAGTTCATCCCCGCTTAATTTTTGTGCCGGGTAGCCTTCAGAGTCTTTACCTTTTGTAATGATCATGGTGCCATCTTGGACTTTACGTTCACCATCGAACGAAACGGCAGCAGGGATAAAGTAAAATTCTCTTCCGACTTGAAGGATTCTTACTTCATCCCCTTTTTGTTCATTTCCATTAAAATACTGCTCTCTTTTATACCATTCTCCTTTATAGGAAACGGCATCTTTTCCTTTTTCTGTTTCATACCATGCTGCTTCTATCCCCAGAATATGATCATCGATCATTTTTTTGGCGATGAAAGGGCCGGCAAGCTCTGCCGCCACTGAAACAGTCAGCATCAACAGTGCAGCTATAATGATTTTTTTATATAAAAGTGCATAATCTACTAGTCTTCTTCCGACTTTCATACGCCCACCTCCTCATGTGAGGAATCTTCAACTTGCTGACGGTCGAATTGTTCTTTATACCAGCCGTCATTGTCAAGAAGTGTCTCGTGGACCCCTTCTTCCACCACTTTCCCATCCTCCAGAACGATAATCCAATCAGCGTGCTGTACAGCCGATAGACGATGAGTCGTGATGATCGTTGTTTTTCCTTCACGTTCATTTCGAATATTTTCAATGATTTTTGCTTCTGTTTTAGCATCGACAGCTGAAAGGGAGTCATCCAGAATAAGAATTTCAGGATTTTTGATAAGTGCCCGCGCAATGGAGATACGCTGTTTTTGGCCACCTGAGAGTGCAACTCCTTTTTCTCCCACCAGCGTAGATAAACCGTTCGGCAGCATTTCTAAGTCTTTCTTGAAATCAGCAAGCTCAATCGCCTTTTCCAGGGCCACTTCATCTGCATCATGCCGCCCGAACAAAATATTTTCTTTCACAGTCCTCGAGAACAATACATGATCCTGGGGAACGTAGCCGATCCAGCTTCTGACCTGATCAAGAGTGAGATTCTTTATCGGAACTCCTGCAATCGTCAGGGAACCAGAGCCAGCAGGATATTCACGGAGAAGCTGTTTAACGAATGTCGTCTTTCCGCTTCCTGTCTTCCCGACCACTCCAAGTGTATCCCCCTGGCCAATTTTCACTTTGAGGTTGGTCAGATTCTTCACCTGGGAGGATGGGTATTGGAAATGAACATCATCGAATGCTACATTCTCCGGCGTACCGACAGATTGAGGACGATCCGGATCTTTTACATCCTGAACATAATCCAGGGTTTCCTGTACACGATCAAGCGAAGCATTCCCCCGCTGCATGATGTTGATCAGTTCGCCAATCGCAAACATCGGCCAGATCAACATCCCTAGATAGACATTGAACGATACGAGCTGCCCCAGGGTGATGGACTGATGGAACACGAGATACGCACCATAACCAAGTCCGATCAAATAGCTGAGACCGACGAGTACTTTTATGGTTGGATCAAACAGTGAGTCAATTTTTGCTACTTCTATATTCTTTTTGTATACATCTTCCGTCATGTCAGAAAACCGGCCCTCATCCGCTCTTTCCTGGACATACGCTCTGATTACCCGGACCCCTGCAATGGATTCAAGCACTTTGTCGTTAAGATCACCAAATGAATCCTGTGCTTCTGTGAAGCGTTTATGGATTCTTGCCCCATACACCTTCATCAATAACGCCATGATCGGCAGAGGCAGGATGGCAGCTATCGTTAATTTCCAGCTGATCAAAAATCCCATCGTAAACAAGATCGTGAGCATGAAGACACTTGAATCGATCAGCGTCAGCACACCGAATCCGGCAGTGACAGAAATCGCCTTCAAATCATTCGTTGCCCTTGCCATCAAGTCTCCCGTACGATTTTTTTCAAAGAACGTCGGTGTCATTTTTAATAAATGACCCATGAAGTTAGACCGGAGCTTTCGTTCAACCAGGAACGCACCTCCGAATAATTGATACATCCATACGTAGGTCATCGCGTATGAAATGAGCGTGATGCCTGCTAATAACCAAATATACTTACTTAATACATCCCAGGATATCGATCCGAGATGAATGTCATCGATTGCATTCCCGACGAGCTTAGGCGGGATCACATCAAGAATCCCCACAATCGTCAAGAGGATGATCGCAACCGTATATCTCTTCCAATTTTCTTTGAAAAACCATGATAATTTCTTGAAAATACTAAACATCGTTCTACCCCCTTAATCTTCCATTCGTTCACTATCCGCCTTCTGTCTCCACCAATGTCAACATCTTTTTCTTCTGTACTTTCAGCATCTTTTTTCCTCCTAAATGGTTTTATATTATGTGAACAGGTACTGTACCTGCGAACACCGAAATAGTCTGTTTAATGCCGCTATTGATTTCCGTGCAAGACTTCGCTTTCCGCGGGCGGTTGGTGAGCCTCCTCGTCGCTGCGCTCCTGCGGGGTCTCACCTAACACGCTTTTCCCGCAGGAGTCTGCGTCTTGCACTCCAATCAACCGCTGGAATCAGCCGAAATTAACAAATTACATTTACATATTAATTCAAAAAAAAAGGCGTTAATAAGGCTCTAAGGGCAGGGATGATTTGCATCAGAAGCCCTGCCGGTGCCTTGTTAACGCCCATAAATGGACATAAAAAAGCACAGGTTATCCATCATAACCTGTGCCTGTTATCCGCTTGAATTGTGAATAAGGAGTTACTGGTTATGTGATGATATGAAATTAGTAGAAGCTGCTCTTCCTCTGCCTTGAACTGTATATACGTTGATCATCACAAACCCTCCATTTCTTCATTGATATTTATTCCATTAATAACCATACTATAGGTTTTGAATTGTGTCAATTTTATTTTAATTGGTAATTTTCTTTATACACTATGTCTTTATTCCGGTTCAGGTGCACCCAATTCACTATATGTTTCGAGTAAATTGATTATTCCACTATAACGGCTGTACCATAGGCAATTATTTCAGAGGCATTCTGCATGACTGCAGACGTTTCCAGCCGGACGGCGATCACTGCGTTGGCACCTTTCCCGGCCGCCTCTTCCATCATTCTTTCAATGGCCTGATTCCTTGCTTCATCCATCAATTCACTATATTCGCTTATTTCTCCTCCCAGAATCGTTTTTAAACCGGCAATGATATCCTTACCAATATGCTTGGCTTGGACCGTGCTGCCTCGCACAAATCCTTTTAATTCCTTGACTTCCTTCCCTGGTACAAAATCAGTCGTTACAATGATCATTCCATTCTCTCCCTTTTCTTGAACTTCTTCCAGATTTTCTTTGCGAAGATGAAATAAAAAATCAGCGGCATAGGCGTTTGGATCAATCCCCATAGTCCCCAAAACCAATAATGATGTCCATTCTTCCTGGCATCAAGAAATAAGTAGATGCTCTGAGCAACGAGGACGGGGAGGATAAGCAATAGGAGATATATTTCTTCCTTCGTCATATCTTCTTCACCTGCTTGAAAAACGTCAGACTGCTGAAAATGGCTGCCCCAATAAACACAACACCTTGCAGTATTAGGAACAGTGCTGGTAATTTCACAAGTGAGATGGAAAAGATAATCAGCAGACAGCTTGCAATGATCATAAACAGGATTAGGTCACGTTTCAATTCCGCTTTCATCTCTTTTTGCTGCTGAAGAACGAATTGCTCAAACCATTCCTGGCTAGGAACAGCATCCTCAACTTCATTCTCTAAGGGCTCCATTCCTGCTTTAAGAATCTGTTCCAGTTCATGTTCTTTATTTGCTTGATGTTTGCTGTTCATCCAGTTTCAACTCCTTTCTTAACCGAAGAATGCCGTGATGAGTCCTTGACTTAACGGTTCCGGCGGGCAGTCCAATCATCTCTGATATTTCTTCATAGGAATAACCGTAATAATGCTTAAGGATAATCGGTATTCTCACCCCATCCTCCAAAGTCGATAACGCAGCCAGCGCATCATTCCACTCTTCATTTCTTGACTCCATACTCCATTTAAGGCTGCGGTAATTGGCTTCTTCTTTCTGCCAGTTCTTCTCTTTTCCCTTTTTCCTTTGGATATCGATATAGCGATTGGTTGCGATCGTGATCAGCCAGGAAGAAAACTTGGATTTCCCATTGAAAAGGTGGATTTTTTCTACTATTTTTGCCATCGTATCCTGCGCCAGCTCTTCAGCCTGATCTTTATTCATTGTCACTTTTATTAAATATTTCACTAAAAAAGGATAATGTTGCTTAAACAAGAAAGCAAAGGCTTCGTGGTCCCCTTTTTTTGCCCGTTTGATTAGTTCTCTCTCTTCCATCGCATTTTTCCCTTCTATGCGCCAGTGCGTACATTGATAATACGAATGATATGAAAAAACGTTCAAATTTATTTTATTCTTTTTATTGAATTAAAATAATCTCTATGATCCCTCATAGAGATTATCTTTCCACAACCTAACCATTTACAACTGCAGGCTTGATTTCCTCTTCTTTCATTAACTTAGGCAAAATCACTGAATAAAATGCCCCGACCACTAGTAAACAGCTTCCGACGAGCCAATAAAGCATTTCGACAGATACCACTGCAGGGAAGGTGGCAGCGATGATTCCGAGGGTGATCGATTGGGAAAGCATCATCAATGGATTGATCCATCCCTGCACTCTCCCCATCATCTTTGGATCGATGATACTCGGCAGCCAGCCCCCGATTGCAATGTTTACAAGCGGAAGCCCCAATGCAGCGATGAACACAATCATCATGAAGACCCATGTGGACGGCGCAAATGAAGCGGCAATGATGAACGTTCCTGAAATAACGAGGCCTGCGACGATCAATTGATTAAATTTAAATTTCTGGGTTAGCATCGAGGAAACAACGCTTCCGATCAAGACTCCCGAACCGAAAGCAATCCCCAGGATAATCGAATACTCTTCATACGAATCTGGAGCTAATTTGTATTTCAGTATGAATATCGGAATAACGGAGAAACCGCCGTTTACAATCCCAAAAACGACAAATCCGCTGATTAAAGAAAGAAGCAGTTTATGATTAAGAATATAGGAGAGCCCCGACTTGAAGTCCTTCATGACAGACGAAACATTTAAGTCTTTCCAAGTGTGCTTTCCATTCGGCTGACGCACTTCTTCTGGGATGACACATTTCTTGATCAAAACGGCACTTACGAAAAACGTAACGAAATCCACCAGGAGAGCCCCATATATCCCTGCGTTCCAATATACAAAAATCGCAATGGCATTCCCAAGCAGCATGAACAGGCTCATGACCATCTGATTCAACCCTGCTGCAGTTGAATAATCATCCTTTGAAAGTACTCCTTGCAGAATGGCTTGTTCAGCAGGAAAAAAGAACTTCTGAACTCCGCTGCGCAAAAACAGGACAGCAAATATTAAAGGAAGCCAGCCGATATAGACTGCTCCTAATAAGATCACTGTTAATACCGCACTAATCGTATCACAGTGATAGGCAATTTTCTGCCGGTCCATTCTATCTGCAAGCACCCCCACCAGGAAAAATACTACAAGAGTCGGCAGGGAATACATCATTTCTGTAATAGATGCATACATCGGCTGGTCTGAAAAGCGGTCCAAAAGGTAAAACATAAAAGCAGTAAGGCCGATTACGCTTCCCATATGAGACGTCAAATTAGCCAGGAACAACTTCAAAAAAATTGGATTCTTGAAGATTTCGATCATTTTTTTCATAGGAATCATCTCCACCATTTCTAATATATGTTAATTCTACCTCATCTCCCATTAAGCGATGAGCGTCTATTGGTGGTTCTTTCCTCCGCCTGAAGTCTGATGGCCCTTCATACTCCCTTATAAACGACGGAAAAGTTCATTCTCGATCGTATGATTCACTGTCTCCCATGATGTTTGATCACGTTCAATATGAATCCAATCCACGTTAGCTTTTGTCAAAATAGACTTTTCTAGCTTTACACGATGCGTCAGGTAACTTATAACCCCGTTAAAGTCATTTTTCAGGTCGTGATTCTTCCCGTATGCTTGTGTCGTGTAGTAATCCCTCACAAAATTGAACCACTGCCCTGATCGTTCAGACATGACATGTTTCAATGCTTTTCTGATATCATTCGGCTCTAAGTAAATAACCAGAGGCCGAAACTTCTTCACCTCATCAAGGAGATCCCTCACGAACCCTTCAATAAAATCTTCCTGCAAATCATTCCTGGCACTCAGAAACGTAGTGGGATTTTGCAGAAGACAGCAATCCAATATGTAAACAGCATCTGTTCCGGCAAGTATTCCACTGAACTGTTCCCATTTACTTTTAATGAGGGCGGTATACATTTCAGGTTCCTTGTTGTAGATATCATACCGGGAAATTTCATTAATGATATCCTCTGGGAATCGGTTGCTTTCTGCCATTTTTGCATAATGAACCAACACTCCATACTCGGTTCGCTCACAATAAAACTGTAAACCTTTCGCTGACTCACTATTACTTTTTTTAATAGAAGACAACTCCTCTTTAGACAGCAAAGCGACTCCCTCATAATCCGCAGGCTGATCCGGGTCCCCTTCTATGTATGCTTTTACAGGGAGACCCTTATCTTTTAAAACTCCTGATATCATTTGGACTGTAGATGTTTTTCCAGCCCCCGGTATTCCTTCCACAAAAATAACCCTTCCACTCATCCCCATCTCTCCTTTAACCAATATCATCCATTTTATCATTTGAATGACTAATGAAACCATAAAAAAAAGAATGACATACGATTATGCCATTCTTTTCATAGATACAACCATAAGCTATGATTCAAACGTGCCTTTTACGATTGCTTCTCCTTTCGCTACCATGACTTTACCTTTTGCCAATACCGTATCTACATTATAGGAATTCTTGTCCAGAAGGACCAAATCTGCATCCTTCCCAGCCTGAATATGTCCTTTTTGCGTTAATTTCAATATCTTTGCAGGGTTGGAGGTAATCACCCTAATAGCTGCTTCGAGAGGGATCTCTTCTTTCACAATTGACTCCCTTACCTCCTTATATAAACTAGAGACCTTCCCGATTTGAAGTCCGGCGAGTTCACCTTGTTCATCAAATAGTGGCAAACTGGCCTGTCCATCCGATGTAAAGGTAATTTGATCAATCGGTACCCCTGCGTCCAGCATACGTTTTAATCCCCTGCTGCATTTTACTTCCCCATCCTCCAAAAACTGAGGGATCGTGCTTGTAGTAAAGTCGACGTATCCTCCTTTTAGAGCATATTCAATTCCTGCCTCAAATAAATGGGAGTTACGATTGATATGGGTCGGGTAGAACTGTTTTCTTGGTATGTCTGTAGTTTCAATCACTTCTTCAATCAGTTTTAAATGATCCCGGCTGTCACCTACATGGATATTTACGATGCCTGACTTCCCGGAAAGCATCCCTCCTATACGTGCAGCGGAGGCGATCTTTGCAAGTTCATTGACTGTTGGCTGAGAAGACCTATGATCAGCGATGGCCACTTCTCCCACGCCAATGATGCGGTCAACCAATATGATGTCATCTTCGATTTTTCCAGTAAGAGTCTTAAGAGGCACCTGATAAGAGCCGGTCTGGACATAACAAGTGATCCCTTCCTCTTCCAGGGCCCTTGCCTTGGCAATCAGGCTTGGCATCGTTCTCGTGGTGCCGTCCGTGCCGATTACACCCACCAATGTCGTGATGCCGGAAAGAGTCGATTGGCTTAATTGTATTTCAGGTGTTCGGGTCTTGAAACTTCCTTCACCCCCGCCCCCTATGATATGTACATGAGAATCGATAAATCCTGGTACCACAAATTTGCCGTCCGCATCAATAACCTCTATGTCAACGAAATTTTTTGGAATGTCTATTTTCTTTTCTATATAACCAATTGTATCATTTACTATTAAAATATCTCTTTTCCCTAAGTAGTCTGGAGCGTATACTTCTCCGTTTTGAATCAATGTCAGCATGATGTTTGCCCCTTTCACAACCAATGAAGTTAAACGATGGCTGCATTCTGGATTTTTCAAATAGATCTTGCATGGCCCAACATTATTCAGAATCATCAAAATGAAGGGCCAGCAATATTTCATCAGAAATTAATTAAAGATGCTGTAACAACAAAGACCGATGACAGGATGAATAGGATCAGCATGAATTTAATAATGAATTTAACCCATACACCCCAATCCACACGGGCGGCTCCGAGAGTCCCCATTAAGGCGGCAGAGGTAGGAACGATTATATTGGTCAATCCATCTCCTAATTGGAACGCAAGCACAGCAACCTGTCGGGAAACACCCGCTATATCTGCGAGGGGGGCCATCAGTGGCATCGTCAAAGCAGCTTGCCCAGATCCTGAAACAACAAAGAAATTAAAGACTGATTGGAATAAATACATACACCAGGCGGATATTGCCTGAGGAAAATCACCGACAACCTGTCCTGCACCGAAAAGAATGGTATTCAAAACAGAAGGTGCATCCGGGGCATCCCCTCCAAGGATAATCACAATCCCTTTCGCCATGCCTACAACTAATGCTGCTGGCAGTAAATCTTTTGCACCGTCAATAAATCCATTGGCCACGTCATCCCACGACATGCTGTTCAGTTTAAATAGAACACCGATGATCCCTGCTGCGATACCGATCGTAAAGAATTGTGTTGCGATTTCAGGAATATAGTATGCGTGTTCCACTACTCCCCAGATAATCCATGCGATCCCTGCAGCAACAGTGAGGATGACAAGGGAATGTCCTAACGTGAATGTTGTATTTAAATTCTTCACTTTGCCTTCGTTACGGAAATATTCATCCGAAGAATAGGATAGACTTCTCTTTGGGTCTTTCTTGATATACTTTGCATACTTCCATGTATATATAATACCCACTAATGTGAACACAGCCCACATCACGATCCGGAAACCTGCCCCGGAAAGTACCGGAACGCCGGATACCCCTTGTGCAATCGCTACCCCAAAAGGATTCATCCAGGATGTTGCAAAACCGATTTGAGTAGCGACGTACGTGATCATGATTCCTGTAATGGGCATCATAGCCAATCGCAATCATAATCGGTACCAGAATCATGGCGAACGCGATGGCCTCTTCTCCCATTCCAAAAACGGCGCCACCCAATGAAAAAAGAAAGAACATGATGGGAATGATCAGGGACTCTTTCCCTTTTGTCCGTTCAATCACTTTCAGAATTCCCTCTTCTATTGCTCTTGTCTTCATAATTATTCCGAACGCGCCGCCAATGATCAAAATAAAAGCCACTACACCGACAGCCGATCCCCACTTATCACCAGATACGAGTCCTTCAAAAACATAATTTAAAAATCCAATTCCGCCTCCCGGCTCAAATAAACTTGTCCCTTCCCTGATCAAATTACCTTCATCATCCTTCAGGTAACGGAATGAATCAGGATTTAAGACTGTTTTGGTTTGTTCCTCCCCGTCTTTCATGTAGGTTAATTCTTCCGTTTCAAATTGGCCTTTCGGTACTACATAGGTCAGAATCGCAGCCGCCAGAACGACAAAAAAGACAATGATAAATGTATGCGGCACTTTCCACGCTTTTTGTTCTTTATCCATAACCAATCCCCCATTTTAATTATTTTCTTTTCATTATTACTCTTGCAAGTATTGTGCCAACCATAATTATCTGAAAATACACACTTTATATGCTATATTGGTTATTAAGGGTTTAATAACGATAACAACCATAAAAACCCTAAAACTACATTATATAAGGTGAGATATAGGTGAAACATGAATTAATTCTGCTGGCAGGAACAAAAGAAACAGAAAAAGCCCTTAAAAACCAATTACAGTCTGTTTTCAGAGATTTAATCTCAATTAAAAGCTTTGCATGTGATGATGGGATTTCTACCTTTTTTACTAAAAAACTGATTGTTTATTCATCATCCCTGATTGAAGATGAAGTGCATGATTATATTGATCACTCTTCCTGTACCATCATCAAAGCAAGAAGGACCGTTAATTATGAATATATTGACCGTATTTTTGAGCTTCCGTACGGTAAGAAGATCCTTTATGTAAATGACTTTCTCAAGACAGCACGTGAAGCTGTTTCCACCTTAAAAAGATTAGGGATCGATCATGTGGACTACATTCCTTATTCCCCCGGTGAAGAGATCGCCTATGATGTCGATACAGCCATTTCCCCTGGGGAAACTGCACTGATCCCTGACTCAATACCATTGAAAATTGATATTGGAGTACGGTTGATCGACCTTAATACCATCACCAGCATCATTCATCATTTTAAGCTTTCAGAACAAGTAACCTTTGATATCACCGACCGGTACACCAAAAAAATTATCGAGTTGAGTCAGAGGCTTGGAACAATCAATCGAAAAGCCAATACACTCAATAAGTTTTTGAACAAGGTTGTAGATGGGGTAAATGACGGGATATTGGCTTTTCAAGCACAAGGCGGGGAAATCACTATTTTCAATGAGGTGCTTGAGCAAATGCTTGGAATGTCAGCATCCAGCGCCAAGGGAAAAAAGCTTACACGCGTATTCAAAAATATTGAGCTTACTCATTTCTTAACCTCTATGGAAGATGAAGATCAGAAATACTTCACTCTAAGACAAAAAAACGTGATGGTATATCGCTTCCGCATGAAGTCTGAAGGCGTCATTGTAGCTACATTCAAAGACTTGGAAGAAACCATTGAGATGGAAAAAGTGCGCAGACTGGAATTACAAAGAAGCGGCCACATTGCTAAATATACATTTGGTAGTATTTTAGGCAGCAGTACCGAGATTTCTGAAACCATTGCAATTGCCCGTAAACTCGCCAGAAGCGAGCTTCCTATATTGATCATTGGAGAGACAGGGACAGGAAAAGAATTATTCTCAAGCGCCATGCACAATGAATCTTCACGATGCACGAGCCCGTATCTTGCTGTAAACTGCAGCGCTCTTTCAGAGGACCTCTTAGAGAGTGAACTATTTGGTTACGTTGAAGGAGCATTCACCGGAGCTTTAAAGGGCGGGAAAAAAGGATTATTCGAACAGGCTGACGGAGGCACATTATTTCTTGATGAAATCGGTGATATCAGCATGAAGCTTCAAACCCGATTGCTGAGAGCGCTTGAAGAAATGGAAGTCAGAAGGATTGGCGGGAACAAAAATATCCCAGTAGATGTGCGAATCATTGCAGCTACCAATAAAAACTTGGCTAAACTAATCGCAGAAGGAACGTTCCGGGAAGATCTCTACCATCGATTGAAAATATTATCCTTAACGCTGCCGAGTTTACGTGAACGTTCTGAAGATATCCCTGAGTTGATTCAATACTTTCTTCATTCCGAACAAAGCAGAATAACCCAAGTTGATCACGAATTGTTGACTGTATTAAGTCAGGCAAGATGGACAGGCAATGTCAGAGAACTAAAAAACACACTGCTGTACATGATAACCATCTCTGAGGAAGAACGATTAACAATCGATTTATTACCTAAAAACGATCATAATTTTTCAAAAAACGATCACACTAAGAAGAATAATGCATTTTCCTTAACAAAAACAGAAGAATACCGAAACATCCTTACTGTATTGACCGGATGGTATAAAGAAGGAAAAAGAGCAAGCAGAGAGAAGCTTTCTTCTGACTTACATGGTACTTCCACTCCTCTGACAATCCAGCAAATCAGGACCAGACTAAGTGAACTTCAAAAGCTTGGCTATGTTGTCGTTAACAGAGGAAGAAAAGGCACTGAAATAACGAAAGCCGGACTAAAATGGGTAAAAAATAAGGAAGAATGTTTCGAGTAGAAAGCAACCGGGTAACAATACACTAACCGGTTGAACAAGAAGCAAAAACATACTATTGATAACTATAAGTCGAGGTGAATCACATGTTACGTACAATCCTAATGGTCATTGGTGCAATTGTAGTAATTGGCTGGATCATCAGCATGCTATAATCATTCATTTAAATTAATCAGCTATCATAAGTTTATATGTGTAACATGAAAGAGCAGGATAGATCTTCCCCCTATCCTGCTCTTTCTTTGGCTGCCATTGATCCTATAGGAAGTTTATGGCGATTCATCTTAAGTGATTAAACTTTCGTGAAATGGGGTAAATAACGTATATCCTACAAATGAGGTGATCATATGTATAAGCACTTACTAGTAGCTTATGACGAAACTGACGGCAGTAAAAAAGCTTTAGATGAAGCGTTAACGTTAACTAAATTATCACCAGATACAAAACTAACGGTCCTTTATGTTTCTGAAGAAAAAGGGACAACAGAAACCCGCGATCATTATACGCCTACACATGCGATTGCGGATACAGCTCCTGGATTTGATAATCAGTACATTGGGAATTTATCCGGTTCCCGCCAAGAAAAATTAAACTCCAATCAAGCAGTAGAGAGCAACCAAGGGATCACGGCACCATCTTCTTCCCATGACATCTTGAGAAATGTAAAAGAAAAATTAACTCCTTACCAGCTTAACACCAATTTTGTTCACCTTTCAGGCTCGGAAGCGAAGAGGATTTGTGAATATGCAAAAGAAAACAATGTAGATCTGGTCCTTGTTGGTCATACCGGGAAGTCAAATCTAAAAAAATGGGTTCTTGGAAGTGTCAGTGAAAAAATTGCACATGATTGTGAAACAAGTGTCCTGCTAGTTAAATAACATACAAAGAGAGAAGGCACTTGATTATCCAAGTGCCTTCTCTCTTTGTCATTTGGTTGAGGAAATCTCATCAAACCGACCGTGTGAAGCCTCTTCATTGAAGCTGCTGTATATACGGTAGTAATTTTCATCCAAGATGCGGTAATGTTTACTGAAAAGATTTTGCTGAAGGACGTATCCTCCATTCTTCTTTATTTCCTTCCACCACATTTTACCGCCCAGCGTTTTTTCTTTCCGAAAGTCCATTTCTTCACGCGCCAATGTCTCAATTACTTCAAGCGGCTCTCCACCTAAATTGGATGCTAATGTTTCGTTGTCCCTAAACAAGGCACAAACGGCAATCACTGCTGTCCAACTTGCATCCACTCTTCTTTTCTCAATTTGAACAAGGGTCTTTTTAGAGAGCCCAATCACATTCGCCATTTTATCTTGTGTGTAGCCTGCTTCCGTCCTGATTAACCGCAGCTTATCCGAAATGATGCGGATTATTTCTTCTTTCGTCATGGGAACACCTGCTTTTTAAAACTTAGTGTAATATTACACCAACCGACTTCTACAATTCAACTAATTAAATCTGCGTAAAAAAAGAAGATAACCGCAAACAAAGCGATTATCTCCTTTATATTAAACGTCTCCTCTTTGTTCCTTGATTGTACGCTTCTTCTCGCTTTCGGAAACAAACAAAGCACACGCTGCGTCTCCTGAAATATTGATGGCTGTTCTGGCCATATCAAGCAAACGGTCAATTCCAAGAATCAAGCCGATCCCTTCGACAGGAAGACCAACTGAACTCAATACCATTGCAAGCAGGATCAATCCGACACCCGGAACACCCGCTGTACCGATACTGGCAAGGACAGCTGTCAATACGACGGTAACTAACTGCTCAAGAGTAAGGTCGATGCCATAAACCTGTGCGATGAAGATTGTGGCGACACCCTGCATAATGGCAGTACCATCCATATTGATCGTAGCCCCTAATGGCTGTACGAATGAACTTACCGGTTTCGAAACTTTCAACCTCTCCTGTGCCACTTCCATTGAGAGCGGCAGGGTAGCATTACTGCTGGAAGTACTGAACCCGACACTCATGGCTGGGCTGAAATTCTTGAAGAACCAGAAAGGATTTTTCTTTGCCAGCAAGAGTATGGTGCCGCCGTACGTAATGATTGCGTGAATGATCAGTGCAGCTAATACCACGACAAAGTACAGCCACATTGCCTTAAGGGCACTCATTCCCTGACTTCCGATGGCCGAAGCGATAAGGCCGAATGTTCCATACGGAGCAAACTTCATCACCAGTGTCACAAGGTACATCATTAATTCATTACCCTGTTCGACTAATTTCAAGATTCCTTTTGTCTTTTCGCCCAGGGCAGTCAGACCCAATCCGATGAAGATGGCAAATGCAATGATTTGAAGCATGTTCCCTTCCGTCATGGCGGTCAAAGGATTCTTAGGGATGATATTCATAATTGTCTCCCCGACTGGAGGAGCCTCTTCAGATTTAAATTCCTCTGCCTGGTTGCGGTCGATTCCTTCCACCATTCCAGGATCGATAACGTTTGCTAATGTCAATCCGATGACAATGGCAATACATGTGGTCAGCAAAAAGTAAACAATTGTTTTTAATCCGATTCTCCCAAGCTTTTTCGGGTCACCAAGACCGGCAGACCCCAGAACGATGGATAGGAACACGATAGGCACGACCAGCATGCTGATCAAGTTCAAGAAAATCTTACCAAGCGGGGTGAATAAATAAGGATCCAATATATCGAATACATCTTTAGCAAATATATTTAGAGCCAGTCCTACCAAAGCCCCTAGAATAAGGGCAAGGATGATCTTTGTTGTTAAGTTGAATTTCATTGATGTACCTCCTTATAAAAAATAAAAATAGGATTTCTAAAATTGCACAAAATAATTTACAGATGTTTACCCTCTTATCAAAATTTCAAACCTGCACTTTTTATCTAAATTTTAATATGCCCTTACAGTCTCTCAATGATTTTCCCTTTACCATTATACTGATTAATTTAAAAATTAAATTAGTTTCTCTCTAATTTCAATCTTTTCTACTATGTAAAAAAAGTTTCATTCCATAAAAAAAGGGATTTGTTAATCACTTTTACCTATAGAATTATTTCCAGAAACTTTCATTGCTCTTATTGATTACTTTTCAAGATCTTGGGTAAATAGTAGTTACAGCATGAAAACAGAAAGGAACATAACTATGAATAAAACTGTCTACTTTCTTTCAAGCAGCCAGCAGCGCAGTTTAATGGCTGAAGGCTGGGCCGAGAAACTTTCTGTTCCAAACTGGTCTTTTAAGAGTGCCGGATGGGTTGAAGAGACTGATCAAGAGCTTTCTACCCTTGCAATGAAAGAATTATGTATTGATATTAGTTCATTCCCGCGTACACAAATTAAGATATCTGACTTAGATCAAGCATCGGTGATTGTGAAGATTCATGATACTGAATTTGATGAAGACATCACACTTCCATCTGATTTAGAAAAAAAAGTCATCTGTTGGAATCTTCCAAATCCGAAAAAGCGAGGCACGAATCAAATGGACAAATGGGCAAGATATCAGGAAATTTGTGATGAAATAGCTTTAAAAGTAAAAAGTCTCGAAACAATCCTCCCCTATTTCAATTGATAGGACTGATGATCATTTTATTTTCAAATGTCATCAGTCCTTTTTTTGTAATAACATCAAGTAAAATACTCCAGCTTTGCATTAGGGAAAAATTCTTCCATATATGAATATAGTCGGTCCTTCAATTCCTGCTCTTCATCCTTCTGATAAATATACTTACCAATTCCATACTTCCCCCACTTATAACGGCGTTCTTCTTCATTTAGTTCAAGCTTTGTCATGGGATAGTTTTTTTCGATCACCCGTTTTGCCGGTTTTGTGAATCGGTGCTGAATGAATTCAAATGTTAAATCTTGTTTCGCTTCCGGAGGAAGATGTTGATTGAGATGCTCAAACATTTTTCTGTACCCTTCTTCCCACCCATCATGTATATATATAGGTGCTACGATGAATCCAAGAGGATACCCTGCCCTTGCGACTTTACCTGCAGCCTCCAGTCGTTTGTCGAGAGGTGAGGTGCCAGGCTCGAAATTTTTGATGACATAGTCAGCATTGATGCTGAATCTGAATCTTGTCTTGCCATTATGTTTCGCATCGAGTAAATGGTCGACGTGGTGAAACTTTGTCACAAACCTTAGTTTACCGTGTTCCGACTCTCCAAAATGTTCGATTGCACGCTTAAGGGTATGGGTAAGGTGATCTACACCAACAATATCCGAGGTACATGCTGCTTCAAACCTTGTCATTTCCGGTACTCTTTCAGCTATATATTGATCTGCAGCTTCCAGGATTTCATCTACATTTACATAAGTGCGGATATAGGGCTTGCTCCCCATTGTCGTCTGTAAATAACAATAATGGCAGTGCCCCATGCAGCCGGTAGCGAATGGGATGGCATATTCAGCGGATGGTTTGGACGTATCGAATTTTAATGTTTTTCTGACCCCTACCACCAGGGTGGATTTTGCTATTCTGTATTTTTGGAAATGGTTCTCACCCGGGAGATTTCTTACCTGATTATGTGAAGTCGTGTACCGTATTTCAACATTCATTTTTTCAAACTTTTCTTTAAGCTCTTTCCCGAGTGGATACTCCAACGCACCCGGTTCAAAATAAACTAGCTGTGGAGTGAACGGTTTAACCATGTTTCATCCCCCTATAGATCCCCAAATGATTGGCTGTATACCTGCTCTGCTTCTGCTTCAGAAGCGTATACAGCCAAATCATCTGTCAGGGGATAATAAGTTTCATATAAAAATAAAGCTAATTCTTCCGGGTTTTCCGGGTTTTTAACGACTGCGGCTTCTTGCACATTTGCAACACTTTGAGTATGGGGATTGCGATATATTACATAAACCACGTCTCCTGCATCATATGGAATACCTTGATTATTCTCGTCCATCATCTTCACCTTCTCATTTTATTTGGCCTTTTCAAGACAGCTCTTTCACGTATGCATTGCTTTCATTTTTTCTCAGAAAGCGAAGAATTATAATGGTAAAAGATGTTTCGTGCTTCATGCCGGAACTCCCGCCTTGCGTCAGAAGTCGGTAAGTGATTCCAAATACCTTGTATCGCTAATCATAAAATCAACTTTATTCACATGATATTCGACCTCTTTCATATGACCCCGTTGTGAGTAAAATAACGTATATTGAAGAAAGAAAAGAATGACCAGGGGTGGAATGGAGAGTATTTCCCTTTTCCTTAACTTTTTATTTTTGGTGTATCCCTTAAGGATTTGGTGTATTTTCTTAAGAGAATGGGTGGGATCAGACTGTCTTCCCGTATCTCGCAGGATACTAGTGATTAGGTAGGCGATATCTGCCACACGGGGAGCTATCCTGATTCTTTCAAAGTCGACAAGTCCGCTGATATCCTGTCCCTGCCACAAAAAATTACGTAAATGCAAGTCGCTGTGTACTAGCTGTGGAGGCAGTTGTTCATATAGCCGTTCATGCTGGGCGATTCCAGCGTATACTCTTTTTCCCCATTCATTCAATTCGGGATTTGGTACAGAGAGCCAGCTTTTCAAATATCCATAAACATTCCAAACTGCTGTTTCCTTTTTATACGGATACCTTTCTAACGCTTGGTGAAATCTTGCCAGATAAACTCCGAGCGAAAAAGAATGTTGAGAAGTCACGAAACTGCTGTTATAGAATGAAGTCCCATCAAGGGAAGCATATAAGGAATAAAAGCTTTCATCTGAGTTGATGAACACTTCTCCTTTATTGGTCAAAAGTGGTGTTTCTACAGGAAAGCCTTTTCGGACCAAATACTGTGTGATGAGGTATTCTTCCAAGCGTTCAGTCGAGGAGGTTCCATTTCTCTTTTTTAAATAGAATGTGTTCCCTCCAGAGGTAACTTTCATTATGTTGGATTGAAGACTGATGATGTTCACTTTTTCAAGATTCCAATTCGGTAAAAGGTCTATCATTTTTAATTCATTCCATATCATAGTAAGATACAATTTAGTATTACTTATTGATAGTAACAGCATACTGACGGGAAATGGGGTATACATATGGAAAGAATCGCACTGAATGAAAATCTATCTTTTTCCCGCATCGTACATGGATTATGGAGACTTTCAGAATGGGATCAATCAAAGGAAGAGACATTATCATTGATTCAATACAATCTTGAAAACGGCATTACTACATTTGACCATGCTGATATTTATGGCTCTTACACTTGTGAGGAGATGTTCGGGGATGCGCTTTCTCTGAAACCATCTCTCAGAGAAGAGATGGAAATTGTAACGAAATGCGGCATCGTGCTTCCATCTAAAAACCGTCCACATCACCAAACGCACCATTACAATACAAGTAAACAGCATATATTGTATTCTGTGGAACAATCATTGAAAAATCTGCGCACTGATTATATCGATGTACTGCTCATACACCGCCCTGACCCGTTCATGGATGGTGAAGAAGTAGCCGAAGCCTTTACCCAGCTGAAGGAACAAGGAAAGGTCCGCCATTTCGGAGTATCCAATTTCAAAGAACATCAATGGAACATGCTGCAATCATACCTGCCATTTCCATTGGTGACTAACCAGATTGAGCTATCCGCTTACCAGCTTGAAAATTTTGAAGATGGCACACTGAATCTCTGTCAGGAAAAAAGGGTGGCACCGATGGCTTGGTCCCCGCTTGCAGGTGGAAATATCTTCACCGGTCAAGATGAGAAAGCCGTCCGCTTGCGCGAAACTCTGAAGAAAATCCAAGTTGAGACAGAAGCAGAAGGTATCGACTCCCTTCTTTATGCCTGGTTGTTGAATCATCCTGCAGGCATTATGCCGATTGTCGGTTCAGGAAAAAAAGAACGCATACAGAAAGCGATCGACTCTTTAGAGCTGAAATTGAATCATGATCAGTGGTTTGAGATTCTGCAAAGCTCCATGGGTCATGACGTTCCATAAAAAAGCATAAAAAAAGACGATCCTTCCCAAAAGGTTCGTCTTTTTAACTTATTAGATCGTTATTGCTTACATAATACTCAATGTATACTTCCTGAAGTTCGCTCATCGATAATTCGTAAAGCTGTTTGCCAAAATATTTATAAACGCCTATTCTCAATAGTTGTTGTATATAAAAGTCTTTTTTCAATTCAGTTGATTTCACATTGTTTGGTTTACTTTCCTGGTGCAGCATTTTTCATCCCTCCACTTGGGGATATACCCCATTGAGGGATTGTGTTAAACCAACGGATCGTTTTTTACCAAAATTTACTTTGAGAATAATAAACTCCCTTTATTTCAGCGAAGGTTCCTAATACCGCTATTGATTTCCTTGCAAGACTTCGCTTTCCGCGGGTTAGAAAAGCGGAAGGGCTTTGATCAGAGGCGGGTGGCATAAGGCGAATCGGCCACGAAGGCGGTCTTTGCCTTCTTGGACGAGTTGACTTATGACATGTGCCTCTAAGCCCTGGAGCTGGATAAGTCTCACCTGACTCGCTTTTTCCGCAGGAGTCTCCGTCTTGCACTCCAATCAACCGCTGGAAAAGCTGAAAACATAAGAGAGTACATTAGAATCAAACCTAATGGAGTTTAGGTCTAGGATACGAATTCGTTCTGGTTTTATTTGGACTAAAACACTTTTACCGGGCTCAATAAAAAAAGCCCGGGTTCGTAACCTGGGCTTAGTCTTCTTAATTCTGCTGAAGCTGTTTTTTCCTGTCTCGTTTAATGAAGAAATCAAGTCCTGCCCAGAAAACGACCGAAATAATTGCAAAATACGCAATGGCAAAATAAATGTCTTCCGTTTTCCACTCAAGTTTGGGAATCATAAGCCCCAACCCGCCTGATACTACATAATAAACCCCAATCAATTGCAGGTAGACCTTTCTTGGCGTTTCTATATTCTCCACATAGCCTTTTCCTGCTTTCCCGAAGAAAATAGCTATTCCTCTTAAAATAATATAAGCAGAAAAGGCTATGATGATCGCTACAACAAACTCTTGATTAAATACGTCTGCCATACTCACTCTCCTTTCCGACTATCCAGTTTCTCTATTTTTTGCGGTTATATCCCCGGCATCAGACATGAAGTTTTAATCTATTATGTCTGTTTACCCTCTCTCATTTTGCATTTATGTAAAGGAATAGTGTTATCTACACCTTATCACGAACGAGCAGAGAATGGGTAATTGTTCAATCCTTTTTAAAGGATAAACCCATTAATAATGAATTTCAAGTAAATCTTCCTTATAATTTTTACTATTTATTGACTCTTATTTTTTATAAAAATCACATAAAGCCTGCGGCTAAAGGAAGAATAACAACAAATGAATAATCAGAGGTGAATTATGACTAGCATTATTGTTGGATTACTCCTGCTTATGTTATTGGCTTATTTGGGCTGGTCCATCATCTGGATCGCCCCGTTGGTGGCAGGATTGGTTGCTCTCATGAGTGGACTGGATCTGCTGCCTGCATATACAGAAACCTATATGACAGGCTTTGTGGATTTTGCAAAAGAATGGTTTCCGGTGTTTCTCTTCGGGGCCATTTTCGGAAAGCTGATGGAAGATGTGGGGGCTGCGCAATCTGTAGCTTATAAAATTACGAGCATCATCGGAAAGGACCGTGCGATTCTGGGGGTGCTCATTGCAGCAGCCGTCTTGACTTACGGGGGCGTCAGCCTGTTCGTGGTGGTCTTTGCAATCTATCCTTTGGCCATCGCCATGTTCAGGGAGGCAGACATTACGAGGAAACTGCTGCCCCCGGTCTTTGTGCTTGGGGCCTTCACCTTTACGATGACAGCGATTCCCGGTACACCTCAAATTCAGAACTTGATACCGATGGATTATTTTAAGACGACCCCGACCGCCGCACCCATCATCGGGATTGTCGGGGGATTGATCATGGCGGCAGGTGGATATTTTTATCTAAGATGGCGTCAAAGCATGTTCACGAAAAAAGGAGATACGTTCACAGAGCCTAAAGAAGGCAACGAAGTAAAGGAAATAAATAAAGATGAGCTGCCTAATTTCTATTTGTCCTTTTTACCGTTAGTGATTGTTGTCGTTACCTTGAATGTTTTTGATTGGAATATCTTAACTTCCCTGCTGGTGGGGATCCTTGCCATACTATTGATAAATTTCAAGCATTTCAAGAAATTCATCGCATCCATAAACGGTGGTGCCAAAGGTTCTGTCATGGCGGTCATCAATACAAGTGCCGCTGTTGGATTCGGTGCCGTGGTCACTGCCGCTCCTGGTTTCAAGACGCTGACGAATTTGATTCTTGGCATCAAGGGAAACCCGGTTATTTCAGAAGCCATCGCCGTCCAGGTGCTGGCTGCGATTACAGGTTCTGCTTCGGGAGGGATGGGCATTGCACTCGAGGCATTGGGTGATAAATATTATGAGCTCTCCCAGACAACCGGAATCAGTGCAGAAGCCTTTCACAGAATCGCTTCCATCTCATCCGGTGCATCCATCCTGCCTCATAACGGGGCACTGCTGACACTGTTTGCAGTGACTGGCCTAACCCACAAAGACTCATATCTAGATGTAGCAGTTGTCGGTTTATTAATTCCGACTGTAGCTGAAATTGTCTCCATCATTTTAGCGAATATGGGCATTTATTAATTTGAAACGGATAACAATTATAATCTATTTGAAAAATTGGAGGATCAATCATGGTAAATGAAAAAGTGGTATTTATCACCGGTGCTGCGCGCGGCATCGGGTTTGAAATCGGCGAACATTTTGCACAAAACGGGGCTAAGGTTGTATTATCGGATATCAATCAGGAAGGGCTTGATGAAGCCGTTGAGGATTTGAAAGACAGAGGGTTCGATGCCATCGGGGTCAAGTGTGATGTGACGAGTGAAGATGAAGTGAAAGCAGGAATCGATAAAACCGTTGAACACTATGGACGGATCGATGTCCTCATTAACAATGCCGGCATTCAGCATGTCGCTCCAATCGAAGAATTTCCCATTGAGAAATTTGAGCTGCTCATCAAAATCATGCTGACGGCCCCATTCATCGCGACCAAGTTTGCTTTTCCTCATATGAAAAAGCAAAAATTCGGGCGTATCATCAATATGGCTTCCATCAACGGTCTGATCGGTTTTGCTGGTAAGGCTGCCTACAACAGCGCAAAACACGGTGTCATCGGACTGACAAAGGTATCTGCACTCGAAGGAGCAGAACACGGTATCACGGTTAATGCAATGTGCCCGGGATATGTGGACACACCTCTTGTGCGGAATCAGCTTCAGGACATCTCAACAACAAGAGGAGTCCCTCTCGAAAAAGTGTTGGAAGATGTCATTTATCCGCTCGTACCGCAAAAAAGATTACTGTCGGTAGAGGAAATCGCTGATTATACAATGTTCCTCGCAAGCGATAAGGCGAAAGGTGTCACTGGGCAGGCTGTCGTTTTGGATGGAGGATATACCGCCCAATAAATCGATGGTGTTAATGGAACCCGCCCAAAAATATAGATCAGTCAATCGGATCAGAATTCTGATCCGATTTTTTGCGTTCAACCAGACACCATAAATAAAACTAGGAAAACTGTCCGTTTCTACATAAATGTTTTTATTGTAAAATATTGTATAGTAGATTGTTTTTCATGAAAAGGAGAAGCTATGAAAATTTATTGGCAATTGGGCTTTTTTATCATCGGATTACTCATTTTCAGTTATGGCATCAGCTTATCGATCAAGGTGCAGTACTTGGGTATCCATCCGTGGGATGTATTGAATATCGCCTTGTTCGAAAAAATCGGGCTGACGATCGGAACATGGAATATCATCATAGGAGCCGCCATGATAACCGGCACACTTCTCATGAAGGGTAAATATGTACGGGTCGGTACGATCATCAATGGAGTGATGGTAGGTGTCCTTGTGGATTTTTTTCTTTACTTTGACCTGCTGCCTCCTCAAACAAATGCAGTCGTAGATGTACTCCTGCTTCTTACTGCCATTGTTCTGATGGGGATTGGAGGGGGACTATACTCTGCAGCGCATCTGGGAACGGGACCGAGGGATGGTTTCATGCTGACGATTTCAGACAGGACAGGACTCTCGATCAGTTCCGTAAGAATCATTTGTGAGTGCTGTGTGTTGCTTCTGGGACTTCTGCTTGGCGGCCCGGTCTTCATCTTTACTTTCATTTACACTTTCATCCAGAGTCCGATTTTCCAGAAGGCATTTCTATCGTTTACCCGCATGCTGGACATACGGTTTCCGAGCCCTGACCGGAGTATGAAGGCCGGTTGACCTCACTGTGGCCGCAGTTAAAAGAACAAGCCCCGCGGCTTGTTCTTCCATTGATATACTATGTCATTTCACACGCCACCAAACCGTATTGCTGATATGGATCGAGCTGTTTTACAAACTGAAATAACTCCTGCACTTTAACGTCTTCCATATCCCGCTTGTAATAGTCCTCAAGCAGCGCAAGGATTTCATCAGGATACATCGGGCATGTATGACTTCCCCAATCCGTCTGCCTGCCTTCAATGCGATTATAATAAATATCATCTAACACCGAAAAAAACAAATCATATCCTTTTGGGAAAAATTCACTTATCCTTTTTGGATAGTTATGGTTCCAGTCGCCTCCCTCGTAATGAAATGTTTCATCCGTAAGGTCGCCTAAGAATACTTCAACATCCGCCATATGGAGCTCCCCCTCACCCTTAACTTGTTTACTACTATATATAAGCATGTCCACTTAATTTAGAACAGGAAAAGGTTTTGCAGAACCACTGTGTGCAAATAATGATCAAGTCAAAGAAAAAACCGATTCCCCGGAAGAGAAATCGGTTATCCTTTGACTTATAGATACTTCCTCTGCACACTTCTTCCATCATACGTAAACAGCATATCGCGGTTCTCCACATGTGTTTCGATATGGACAGGCCTGCCCCAGAGACGGTGGACATACGGCAGCACTTTCTCCAAATACTTGATATCGAGCTCTACGTCTTCGTACCAATGTTTCAGATATAATTCCCCGCTCTTCATATAGTCACCATCAGTCACCGTAATATATGGGAATCCTCCATTGACCCTCATGCTTACAAGCTGATCACGTACAGCCGTCCATTCCTTATCCACAATCTTATAGTCCTTGCCCTGCTTCTGGAAGAGGTACATATCCTCCCTCATCACAAGATCTTTCGTTAAATAATTGCGTAAAAAGGAGATATCTGATTCAATTTCCCGCACCTCAAACATTTTATCTCGTCCCGAGCCTGGTTTCACGCCCCGATTCTTCATTTCTTCCGTCGGGTTATTATACCGTTCTTCAATATCTTCAAATATTTTCAACCCCAGATAATACGGGTTGATTCCAGTACGCGATGGCTGCACGACTCCTGCATTCAGCTTGGCAAATTCAATTGCTTCACCGCTTGTCAGGTCCATCTCACGGATGATCCGCTGATGCCAGTAAGAAGCCCAGCCTTCATTCATGATCTTGGTTTCAAGCTGAGGCCAGAAATACAGCATCTCTTCCCTCATCATTGTCAGGATGTCCCTTTGCCAATCTGACAATTCACGGCTGTATTGCTCAATGAACAGAAGGAGGTCTTTCTCCGGCTGCGGCGGAAACTTCTTTTTCACTTTCTTGGTTTTACGCTTTTTGGGTTTCTCATCAAGCGACCATAAATCATCATAAGGAGTGACTGGATTCACTTCTTCCTCCACCCATTCCACATCATCCATCGTCCATGAAAGCTTCGGCCTCATCAAGGATGGATCGATATGTTCATCTATGGCGAGAACGGCATCGAGAAAGTTTTCCACTTCCCGCTTTCCATGTTCAATTTCATACCTTCTTACACGATCGGCTGTCGCCGCCATGCTCTCCACCATATCCCGTTTTGTATTTTGAAACCTCACATTGTTTTTAAAGAAATCGCAATGCGCGAGTACGTGCGCAACAATCAACTTATTTTGAATCAATGAATTGGAATCCAATAGAAATGCATAGCATGGATTTGAATTGATGACAAGCTCATAAATTTTACTGAGACCCAAATCATATTGGAGCTTCATTTTATGAAATTGTTTCCCGAAGCTCCAGTGAGAGAAACGAGTCGGCATCCCATAGGCACCAAATGTATAAATAATGTCAGCAGGACAGATTTCATATCTCATCGGATAAAAGTCGAGGCCGAATCCGGAAGCTATTTCGGTAATTTCACCAATCGCTTTCTGCAATTGCTTTTGTTCCTCTTGGTTCATGGTCATCCCCCTCTTTTTACTCTTATCACAATGTATGAGAAGAAGAGCTGATTCATGAGAAGAAAAGGAGTCTGTTTCGGCTAAGATGATTCTTTCGGATTCCAAATTCACATATAAAAAAGGCTGTACCGTCGTAATAACGATGGTACAGCTCCTTTATATTTATCCTTATATTTATCCTTTTCTTAACGCTTGTATCGGAATCAGAGTCAGCAATAGCAGGAATGCGGATACGGAAAAAATGATTTGTACACTGGTGATTTCCAAGAGCATCCCCACCCCTAAAGATGACAGCCCAAATAAAAGCGTCGTCAAAGCTCCCTGCGAAGCATAAACTTTCCCAATCTCTTCATGAGGCGAGTTTTCCTGAAGATATGTTTGCAGGACGATGGTCTTTATCTGATCGAAGGCACCGAAGATCAAGGAGAGAACCAGTGCGAAAAGGGCCGCTTCGTTCCAGGCAAAAACCAGTGTTGCGAGTGATGTCATGATCATGCATACCGGCAGCCAAACGTCCCTTCTTCTTGAAAAAAAGCCATGCAGTTTGAATACAAGATAAGAGGCAAGTACCAAACCGATGAAAAAACTGCTGTTTATGAACCCCCACCAAGCTTCACTCCGGTGCAGGACCAGATCCACATAAAGATAAAGAACAGCCGCAATCCAAACTGCCCCGGCTGCAGATTCCAGACCATATATGAAGAATATATTTCTCAGCCGTTCATTCTTTCTCACTTCAGTCCAGCCTTCCCCAAATTCTTTCCACCAGTATTTCTTTTGCTGCAGGGTGGTGCCCGGAATGGCCGGAAGCTTGAGCATATACAGCGTACTGGCAAGAAACAGCAGTATGACAAGTACGAATAAGAGGCTTTCATTCAATAATGCGAGCAATAATCCGCCAAGTGCCCAGCTGGAGAATTGAATGGTTTGATCCACGGTCGATAAAAAACCATTCGCCCCCATCAGTTCTTCCCTTTTCACGATAAAGGGTATATAGGCGTTTCTGGCAGGCAGAGCCCATCCGTCCAAAAATGAGATCATACTTGCAACGGCTAAATAAAGCCACACATTCCCCAAAGAAAATAAAACCATCGCCAAGAAAAGAATGAGCAGCAATGTTTTTGCAAGCTGAGAATACGCAATCAAGAACTTCATTTGTGAACGATTCAATAACAGCGGTGCCATCACACTGCTGATAAATCTCGAAAAGGTAATCACCAACGGCACTGCGGTCAACAATACCGGTGAACCCGTAACCGTATGAATCAGGGAAATCAATGCCACAATGTACAAGATATCCCCCATATTCGCCAGTGCCTGACCGATCCAAAGATGTCGAAATGATTTCGAAGCCATGTCTTTTCCTCCCTTTATTCAATTATATTTTAGGAAAAAGACATATCACATTGGATGAAGGCTCCTCTCATTTCATAATGATTTCATTTTATCAAACTATTCTGACTATGAAAACATGTAATAAACTATACAAAAGATCAGAATAAGTTACCGATTATGCAAGCTTGTCTACGGCACTTCATTTAATAAAGTTAACCAATCATCAGGAAGTCATTTTCAATAAACAGCAAAAAACTGACTCGATTCGCAGGGGACGATTCTAAGTCAGTCTTATGAAGAACTATTTCTTCTCTTCTACAGAAATGCTCAACGTCTTCTCATTGTCTAGATCATGTACCACTTTAACCATTACGACCTTCTCTGCATTATTATCCTGTACGGTGAATTCAAAAGAGTCCGCAAGCTTATTTTCATCAATCTTTTGACGTCCTTGATACTTATAGTCCTTTAAAGGCTGTCCAGGGTAATCTTCCTTTATGACAGCTGTCGCTATCCGGCCGAACTTCTCATAATCGGAAGGCTGCGGCTGCTGTGCCTGCACATTACTTGAAAATAAAAGAAAAAATACCGCTGTCATCATCATCATTGATTTTTTCATTTTTTCACCTCATATCTTATCTCTTTAATTAGGATGATGTAATAAATCTAAATTATTCACCCAATAGAAGGAAAGTCAGTGTAAGCAGGAGTACCAAGTTTTTCAGAGAAAAAATGCTGAGTTTCGTCACACAATAAGATTACCCCCTTCAGAAGGAGGGAAATAAAAGTGAACAAAGTCGATTATGACCGGGCCTTGTACTACACCCACCGATCAGAATGGGATAACCTGCTTATTCTGATGGTAAGGACGAAGGATGACCTCCTTTCGAAAAGAATTGAACAATTCTTGCACGCCTATCACTTTTCAAAGGATTATACCGTTGTTGAACGGAATCTTTACACACTACTGCGTTATATCGAACATGCAAATTACACCTTCAGTGTCGAGCAACCACTAGAGGAAACATTTGCAGAAATGTAAAAGAGAATTCCACCTAACCGTGCTGATTCAGCTATGCTGAATCAGCTTTTAGTATGTGCATGCAGTCAGATTTTATGTAAAATAGGTATTTATATCGTGAATGGTACGCTAGAGGACATTTTTGGGGATTTGCGGACGAAACTTTTGTTTTGCGGACAATTTTTCGTCTTGCGGTCACAATATTGGAAATGTGGACATTTCTTTGCAATATGCCGACTATCGACAATCCCACAAGGATCACCTTATTCACCCACACCCAGCCTCCCAAACCCTGCACAAAACTAAAAAAAAGAAACCGACAACTTGCGTCAGTTTCCAGCCAACCAATTATTTAGCAGGCGCTTCATTCTGTACAATCTCCGCCGCCTTCACATACACTTTCAATTCCTGAACCATATCATCCACCAGTTTTGCCGGCTCCTCCAACAACCCGTCATGGTCATAATCAAAGCAGTGCGGATCGAGGACAAGCTGTTTTGGGACAACATTCGCATAGACGCCGCGTGCCACTATCCTGAGGTTGTTCAGACAGTTGATCCCGCCTTTTCCTCCTCCTGCACACGCAAGCAGTGCCACTGGTTTATGCGCAAATTGCTCGCTGCTCAAGAAATCGAGTGCATTCTTCAAAGCCCCGCTCATGCCGCTGTGATATTCGGGGGAAGCTAATATGACCGCATCTGCTTTTTTCACTTTTTGTTTCAGGGACTGTACGGACGAAACCTCCGCCTGCTCCTGTTCACCAGTGTAAAGAGGCAGTGTCCCATCACTGAGATCAATCAAATCAGCATTATAGGTTCTTGCCATGAAACGGGCTGCAATGCCTGTGCGTCCCCTTTTTCTCGGGCTTCCATTAATGATCACGATGTTCATTGTTTAAATCGTCCTTTCTGTTTTTCAAGCCAGATTATGTTTCACTGCATAAAGTGCCGCTTGTGTCCGATCAGATACTTCAAGCTTTGAGAATATGTTTGATATATGGGTCTTGACCGTCTTTTCCGTTATAAACAAGCTTGAAGCAATTTCTTTATTACTCTTCCCTTTCGTCAGCTCCACCAAAACATCTTTTTCCCTTTTTGTAAGAGCATGGATTTTATGTGGGGGGTCTTGTTTTGAAATTCTCGTCAGCAGATGATTGGTGGCTTTGGGATGGAGTGAGTTTTCCCCTGATAAAAGCTTTCTGATACTTGCAACCAGCTCATCCGGCTCAATATCCTTTAATTGATATCCCGCGGCCCCGGCTTCGATTGCAGGGATGACATGGTTTTGATCTGAAAAACTCGTCAGCATCAGAACCTGGATGCCGCTGCCATGCTTCTTTTTGATTTCTTTCGTTGCTTCGATTCCATCCTTGACCGGCATCATGAGGTCCATCAAGATCAGGTCAGGCTGTAAGCTATCCGCCAATTCAACGGCTTCTGCCCCATTCTTTGCTTCACCTACAATTTCTAAATCCTTTTGAGTTTTTAAAAAGAAAACAAGCCCCCTTCTCACTACGTGATGATCGTCTGCAATCAAGATACGAATCGTCATACCGGTCCTCCTAATATGGTATTTTCACCATTAATATTGTTCCTTTTCCAAGTGCACTCTTTAAATGAAATGTTCCCCCAAGGCTCTTCACCCGTTCCTTCATGCTTTCAATCCCGATGGAGGGAAGCGGCTGTCCTTCATCGTATTGAAATCCGAAGCCTTGATCTTCTATCAAAAGGGCAATCATATTTCCATCGTCTTTTAAAAGATAGCTGATATTCTTCACACCTGAGTGTTTTTTACAGTTATTCAGTGCTTCCTGACTGACCCTCCAGAGGACTTCTTCGACTTTGGAACTTAAAGAAATGACGCCTTCCACACGTGATTCGAGAGTCAGGCCGAGCATTTCAGAATAGCCTTTTGCCGCTTCCACCAACCCATTCTCCAGTCCATGGGGCCGCAGCTGCCAGATAAGGGCGCGCATTTCCGATAAAGCTTCCTGGGCGAGGGTCTGAACGGTTAGAAACGTTTCCTTCACTTCTTCATCACTTGTCATCTCAGCACCGCCTCTGGCTGTCAGGGTAAGCGAGAATAGTAATTGATTCACAGAGTCATGAAGATCCCTTGCCAGCCTGTTTCTTTCCGCAAGAAGTGCAACTTCCTGTTCTTTTTTAGTGAGGGCAATCCGTTTTATCGCTGAGCCAATTTGAAAGGCGACTGATTCCAACAGTGCCAATTCGTCTTTTGAAAAATGGGTTTTGTGAGGAGCCGCTACATTCAACAATCCATAAGCTTCGTCACCGGATTGCAGGGGGACTGTGGCGTGATAGGTGATATCGTCGGTTTTTCCCCTGTTCTCTTCGATGGCTTTTTCTATCCGTTGACATTCGATGATATTCGAGGCCTTCGTCAGCTTCCCTTTGCGAAAGCGATTGACACACCAGCACCCGCCGTTATGCATCAATTCACAACCGTTATGTTTCAGCGATTCCGGAAGATCTTCATAAGACGCCAGCTGATGCTTTCCGCCTTCTTCAATAAAAAAGATCCATCCTGTCGTAAAGCTCGTGCCTTTGATTAATTTCTTCAAGGCACCATGGAGCATATCACACTGGTCGGTTTCGTTATTAAGAAATTCGGCGATTTCTTTTAAAAGCTCGATATTTGAAAGTGCCTCCTCATTCATTGTCATCGTCCTCTCTAGTCTCTTACTATTAGTATACAGTTCAGGAACGGAATTCGATATTCTAAGAAAGAAGGAATTTTTCTACGACTTTTGACTGAAAACGTTTGTTCTTTGCATATCTTGGGTCGTTAATTGCTTTTTGTAAGGGCTTTAAGTGGGTGTTGGTACTTTATCAATAGATATCGTCCGTTTTTTTTATTTATCGGCTAAAATGATTTTTTATCGTCCGATTTCTATTTTTATCGTCCATTTTGATTTTATCGACCAAAAATAAAAGATATCGACCGTTCGACAAAAAAACGCCTAATATCGCACACTTTCCAAAAAAAAAGAGAGCGGCATGATTCACCGCTCCTCAGTAGAAATTATGCAATTGGATAATCCTGTGCAAATGGATGGATCTTGATCTCGTCAATCAGCATATGCTTGGGAGCCGAAGCCATGTAAATGACAGATTTAGCGATGTCCTCTACCTTCAGCCAGTCTTCTTTTTCAGGAAGACCCTGCTTCGATTCAGCAAAGTAGGTATCGACCATACCAGGATTGATGGTACCGACCCTTATCCCATACTCTCTTACTTCCTGTGCAAGTGAACCGCAGAAGCCCTGGACTGCATATTTAGTCGACACATATGCCGATCCGTTAGGGATGGTGTATCGTGCCACATCTGAAGAGATGGTGATGATCGTGCCGAATTTTTGTTCTTTCATATGCGGCAGAACAGCTTTTGAGCACAGGAAGACACCTTGGACATTTACATCGAAGATTTTCTTCCACTCTTCTGCGGTTACTTCTTCAGTCGGTTTAAAGAATCCAACACCCGCATTATTGACCAGAATATCTATTTTTCCGTATGAAGAAAGTGTTTCATCAATAATTTTTTGGACGTCTTCTTCTTTAGACACATCCGCCTGGATGGAAATCACGTGTTCAAATCCGCTCTCTTTCAGATCTTGAGCTGCTTTATGTATATCTTCAGAACTGCCTGCCAGTGATAGTTTCGTGCTTTCTTTTGAAAATTGTTGTGCAATTTCACGCCCGATTCCTCTGGACGCGCCTGTAATGATTGCCACTTGGTCTTTTAACATACTTCATTCTCCTTTTTATCCATGTTGTATCCATCTCTTATCTAGCATCTCTTACCCGAGCAAGGTTATACGAATGCATCAACCCGAAAAGAAAACGAGGCCCGTCCCCTCAAAGTGATAAGGGCGGACCTTTTAAGGTTACTGGATGATACTTTCTACCTTATCCATTAGATCTTCAGTCAAGGAAGCTAATTTCTTGTCACTTTCCCCCTGGGTTTTGCCTATGACGCTGAAGTAGAACTTGATCTTCGGCTCTGTACCTGATGGGCGGAGACACACCCATGAACCGTCTTCAAGGAAATACTTCAATACATTCGAAGCGGGAAGCGTGATGGCTGTTTCTGCTCCTGTAGAGAGTTCCACTTTTTTGCTTGTCTTATAATCTTCGGCTGATAAAACTTTTAGACCTGCCACTTCAGCCAAAGGCTTCTCTCTGAATTTCTTAAGGATACCCTGAATCTGCTCTGCCCCTTCTTTCCCTTTCAGGGTCAGGCTCTTTAACCCTTCCTGATAGTAGCCATGACGCTCATATAGTTCGTTGAGAACATCATACAGAGTCTTGCCTTGTTTTTTATAATATGCTGCCGCTTCTGCAGCCATCAATACGGCTTGGACCGCATCTTTATCACGTGCAAAATCCCCGATCAGATAGCCGTAGCTTTCTTCATAACCGAACAGGAATGTATATTCACCGGTTTCTTCATATTTCTTGATCTTTTCTCCGATGAATTTGAAGCCTGTCAGAACGTCTTCAACCGAAGCACCGTAATGTTCAGCCACTTTTCTTCCTAACTCAGAAGTGACAATCGTTTTGAAGACACGTCCATTAGCAGGAATCATCTCTTTTTCCTGCTTGCGGGAAAGAATATAGTTCATGAGCACGGCACCTGTCTGGTTTCCGGTAAGAAGGACATATTCCCCGTCTTTCCCTTTAACGGCAACCCCTAAGCGGTCTGCATCTGGATCTGTAGCAATTAAGATATCAGCATTCATTTCTTTTCCATCACGGATAGCCAGTTCGAAAGCTTCTTTATCCTCTGGATTCGGAGATTTCACAGTCGAAAACTCAGGATCGGGTTTTGCCTGCTCTTTTACAACATGGACCTGTTCATAACCGAGGGCATTCAAACCTCTTTCAGCCATCTTGAGAGCCGTTCCATGCAGAGGTGAGAACACAATTTTCAAATCCACCTCTTTGCTGATTTGAGGCGTTTCTGAAATGGAAATCAGGTGATCAAGATAGGATTGGTGGATTTCTTCTCCAATCATCTTAATCAAACCTTGTGATTTCAATTCCTCTTCGGATTTGACTTCAATTTCAAGTTCATTTTCCACTTCGTTCACTTTATCAATGACGGCGTCTGCAATATGCGGAGGCAATTGTGCTCCGTCCTCACCGTATACTTTGTATCCATTGTACTCAGGCGGATTATGACTTGCTGTCACCACAATACCTGAGAATGCATGTAAATACCGGAGTGCAAATGAGAGCTCCGGGGTAGGGGCAAGTTCATCGAATACATAGGTTTGAATACCATGAGTCGCAAGTGTTTTCGCTGCTTCCATTGCAAACTCCGGAGATTTATGACGTGAATCGTAAGCGATTGCCACACCTCTCCTTTTAGCTTCATCCCCTTCATTTTCAATATATCGGGCCAAACCTTCTGAAGCTTTACGAACCGTGTATATGTTCATGCGATTGGTTCCAGGACCGATTTCCCCTCTCATTCCGCCAGTCCCGAATTCAAGGTTCTTATAGAAAGCGTCCTCCAATGCTTTTTCATCTTCCTTCATTGAAGCTAAATGATCGTTTATTTCACGATCGATATGTAAATAGTCACTCCACTTCTTCCACGCTGATTGCCAACTCATAACGATCCCCTCCTAATGCTGTATAATAATTAATTCTATCATAGTTACCCGCATTCCTTTTAAAACCTTCCGTCACATTCCGACACGATGTAACCGTTCTTATTTTAGCATAATTTCGTTAGGGGGAGGGGAGTATTAAGTTGTTTTATACTATTGGATTTTCCTTGGCAGGGGGTCATCCCCCTTCTCCAGCCAGACCTGAAAACCATAAAGAATCATGGCAAATGTGATAAATAGAATGAACCTTCCAAATGGTGTAATGTTTATCAAATTATAAATCCCCAATACATCTTGTAATACATAATGAATAGGAAAGAAAGCAAACATAAAATCTGCAATAATATTTGTCACAGCATATCTCCAGAAGTGCCCGAAAGTAAAACGGAATATCCACAAAGTGATGACTGGGAATGCGCCAAAAACACCTGACACAAAAGCTGGCTCCAAGGAAGGGATGATCGAAACATTTATGATCCAATGGTTCTGATTTTCAGCCACAAGATTATAAACGAGCATAATGAACGAGGCAAGGAGTGAAACTGGCATAAATCGCTTCACCACTTCTTTTTTCAAAAAGAACAATGTTAACCAAGGGGCAATTAGAATGAACCAAAGTATAAGTTTGTTGACCAACATAAACCCTCCTCAACAACTCTGATTGTTTATTGTTTTTCAGGGGTCCATGAATTATTCAGCATTGCATGATGAAAATACTCCTCAACCATACAAAAAAAGACCCAAGGAAGAAATCTGGTTCCTTGGGTCTTTCAATCTGCACTATTTCTTATAATTCACACCATATACGTCATGTCGGCGGTCTTTAAGCTGGCGGACCGTGCCGGACTGGCGTTGGCGCCTGAGCACTTCCAAATCGACATCCCCAATCATGACCATTTCGATGTTCGGGTTGGTTTCACCGACAATCCCATCACGCGCAAATTCAAAGTCAGACGGTGCAAAGATCCCCGATTGAGCGTATTGGATATCCATGTTCTCCGTTTGCGGCAGGTTTCCGACTGTACCTGAAATAACCGTGTAGATCTGGTTTTCAACAGCACGTGCCTGCGCACAGTAACGGACGCGCAGATAGCCTTGGCGGTCTTCTGTACAGAATGGTGTAAAGATGATCTTTGCCCCCTTATCCGTTGCAATTCGGGCAAGTTCAGGAAATTCAATATCGTAACAGATTTGTATGGCAATCTTACCGCAGTCTGTATCAAACACCCTCACTGAATCACCAGGGCTGATACCCCACCATTTTCGTTCATTTGGGGTAATATGAATCTTATATTGCTTCTCGATGGTTCCATCCCGGCGGAACAAATAGGCAATATTATAAATTTCGTCATCCTCTTCCTTAACAAAGTGAGATCCCCCGATGATATTGACATTGTAACGGACAGCCAAGTCTGTGAAGAGCTCAATATATTCTTCCGTAAAATCAGTCAGCTTCCTCACTGCAAGGCTTGGGGATTTAATGTTCAGAAACGACATGAGCTGTGTGGTGAAAATCTCAGGGAATACCACAAAATCTGACTTTGCATCAGAAGCTACGTCGGTAAAATATTCTACCTGATTTGCAAATTCTTCGAACGAGTTAATCTTACGCATCATATATTGCACCACACAAATCCGTACAGGATAACTCGTTTTAAAATGACGCTTGCTTGAAGGACGGTAATCAACATTATTCCATTCCATCAATGTAGCATATTTCTGCGACCGTTTGTCATCCGGCAGGTAATTCGGATTGATACGCATCAGGGTGAATCCGTTCAGTAATTGGAATGACAGAACAGGGTCATAAATTTTGTGCCGGCCTACCGCATCCACATATTCCCTCGGGGACATTTCATCTGAATGTTTATAATAATTCGGTATCCGCCCCCCGATGATGATACTCTTTAAATTCCATTGACGCGCAAGATCTTTACGTGCTTCATACAGGCGGTGCCCCACTTTCATCCGGCGGTAATCCGGGTGGACCATCACTTCGATCCCATAAAGATTATATCCGTCGGGATTGTGGTTGGTTATGTATCCGTTGTCCGTGACATCATCCCAGGTATGACGATCATCGTACTCGTCAAAGTTAATAATCAAGCTCGAGCAGGATCCGATAATGTCACCATCAAGTTCTGCCACCAGCTGGCCATCCGGGAATACATCCAAATGACTTTCCAGGTGTTCCACCTTCCATGGCTCCATGCCCGGGAAGCAAACTTCCTGCATGCTGATTATATGTTTGATGTCCTTATGTTCCATTGGACGTATGATCATTTTCTTTTCAAATTGAGATAAGTCCAGTTTTTCTGCCACTTATAAATCACTCCTCTGTACGCTGTTGTTATACCCTTATCATGCACGTGTAAAACGAAGTTCATGAGTGCATGAAAATAAAGTCTGGTTAGCAATCTATATTATTTTACCAAAAAAAAGAATCATTTTAGAAGGATTTTGAACCCCGGGTTGCGCAAATGATTTGCTCAAATGTGTAATAAAACTTACTATATAGTAATGGGGAAAGATACCTAACCAAAAAATAATAAAAAACGGTCATCTTTTCTTAACAGAACGGATGGTTTTACCTTTATAATAGTAAGAGAAAAATGCGTCAAGAAAGGATTTCCTTATGAATAAAAAAGCAGATTCCCTTCTTTTCCTTGGATGGGCCGCCTCACTTACAGCCACCCTCGGCAGCTTGTATTTTTCAGAAGTGATGAAATATGAGCCATGCGAGTTATGCTGGTATCAGCGTATCCTGATGTATCCCTTGGTTATTCTTCTGGGGGTTGCCTATGTCCGTAAAGATTTCAAAGTTGCATTATACTCTTTGATTTTTTCAGGAATTGGACTGGTTATTTCTATTTATCATTACTCCCTTCAAAAGATATCATTTCTTTCCGAAAGCGCCCCTTCATGCGGTCGCGTGCCGTGTACAGGCGAATACATAAATTGGATGGGGTTCATGACCATTCCCTTCCTGGCACTTTCAGGATTCAGTATCATCTTCATTGCAAGTCTGTTAACGCTTAAAGCACTAAAGGAGGATCATTAATTTGAAGAAAATCATTATCTTTTTAGCCGTTGTCATCGGACTGTTTGCTGCAATCGCCATCGTGACCAATATGCAGAACAGTCAAAAAGCAGAAGGAAATAAATTCAAAAAAGACGAGCTTCACCCTGCTACCGTGGAATTATTGGATGATCCCAACTATCAAAACGTCATCCTCCCGGAAGAACTTGATAAAAAGCTTGAAAATAAAGAAGATGTGACGGTGTACTTCTATAGCTCCACTTGCCCTCATTGTAAAGAGACCACACCTGTCCTTGCTCCACTTGCTGATGAAATGGGAGTGGACATGGTTCAATACAATGTACTGGAATTCGAGCAGGGCTGGACGGACTATCAAATTGAAGCCACACCTACCCTAGTGCATTTCAAAAACGGTGAAGAAGTCGACCGTGTTGTCGGAAGTCAGCCTGAAGAAGAATTCAGAAGCTTCTTTGAGAAGAATGTGAAATAAATTTAAATGTTTAAGGCCCGTCCCTCCATGCTTTAAAACTGGAGAGGCGGGCCTTCACTATCCAAAAAAAGAGGGACCGGCGAGTCATTCGCCAGTCCCTATCCATGAGGAGGAATTTCAAGAGAAGATACACTGTATCCTCAAATTAAAATTGGTTACTTGATATATTCCCCGCTCGGACAAAGATAAAACGTATTAATCTAATTTTCTAAACAATCACTAAATTAACAGCTGGTTGGCTGCTTTTGAATAAACGCTTAGCGAGTGTTTGCATTCCGATTCATCTGTAAACTGATCGAAAGACAACGGAAAGAATAGTCCAAACCCTTGCAGGATTTGAACATTATGATAGAACATATCCTCATAAACTTCGTCTCTCTCCCCGCATTCCACGATTGAAATCAGCGTCTGAAGACTGGAAATCACTTGGAACGCTTCTTTCAATGTACCGCAATATTCAAAGTTTCTATTTGTCGTATGTAAAATTTCCATATCTTCAAATTGCTCTATTTCTTCGTCTGTGAAATAATCAGGGAAAATAGTACAATACATATGACTGATTAATTCCTGGATTTTTGTATCCTGTTCATGTGTTGCAGCTAGTAATACCTTCACCAATAACCCACCTTTGTAATGGTTGTAATCTCTCTGTAATAGATACACTTAGAATAACATAGATATGACCCCTCAAGTGTGGTAATTATACCCATGAATTTGGTAAAACAGGTGCTTAAATGGGATTAAATACCCATCAACGTATAAGATTTTTGTCATTTAAAGGAGCTTTTTGATGAAAACAATGAGAAAAGGTTCACTCTACCAAGTAGTGATACCAGCCAATTGGAAAAATGTAACGATAGATCACATCCTTAAGAATCATTGGCATGCCCCTAAAAAACTCATTCATTCCATGAGAATGGACAAGGACATCAAAGTAAACGGCGAGTATTTTCCATGGGATAAGTCGTTATCCCCCGGCGACCTTCTCCAAATCACCCTATTCAAAGAAACGGACTATGATGTCCCTCCTTCTTATGGTGATCTTCATATCCTTTATGAAGATGATCACTTGATTGTCGTAAATAAAACTGCCGGCATAGATACCCACCCCAACCAGCCAGGTGATACGGATACCCTTGCAAACCTGATCGCCTATCATTTTCAGGCAAAGGGAGAAAGCTGCAGGGTGATGCATATTCACAGGCTCGACCGCGACACTTCCGGAGCAATCATTTTCGCTAAACATCCTTTAAGCAAAGCAATTCTTGACCGGCTGCTTATCGAGCGTAAAGTGAAAAGGACTTATCTGGCACTCGTCCACGGGAGGCTCAAGCAGAAGAAAGGCACCATTTCCGAGCCAATAGGCAGGGATCGTCATCACAACACAAGAAGAAGAATCTCTCCATCGGGTCAGAAAGCAGTCACACATTATAAAGTATTAGAAGACAGGGGAAATATGACTCTTGCAGAAGTGGTCCTGGATTCAGGGCGTACCCACCAAATCCGGGTCCATATGAGTCATATCGGACATCCATTAGCAGGAGATACATTGTACGGGGGTAAACCTGTATTTAGGCGTCAGGCTTTGCATGCTGCAAGGATTGCATTTCCTCATCCTTTGACAGGTGAAAGAATTGAGTGTGAGGCTGAATGTCTGGATGATATTGGCTTGTCGAAATAATCTTTTTGGCTGCGCCGCTGCTTTTGCAGCGGTTTTTTTAGTGGGATGTTGGTGGATTGGTGTTACAGACGTGAATATTGATATATCAACGTTTTTTCGGGGCTATCAACGTTTTCTCAGACTTATCAACGTTTTCCCGGGTTTATCAACGAAAATATCAGTTTATCAACAAAACAAACCGAAACGGTATAGACCATGCCGCCTTCTTATAATTGCCCGCAAAAAAAGAGCACCCTGGCTGCTTCAGCCGGGTACTCTTTCTTTCCTATTATTTCAATCCGTTCTTGATCGCTTCCGCTACTTGGATCGTACGGCGGGTCTGATGCTTTACAGCTGGCTCTACGCCTTCTACCATATTACCTTCCTGGTCAACCGTTACACTTGTACCGTATGGGTTTCCTCCAGTAGCGAATGATGATTCATCCGTGTATCCAGGTGCAGCGATGATGGCACCCCAGTGCATCATAGTGGTGTAGAGCGCCAGAACGGTCTGCTCCTGACCACCATGCGAGTTGCTTGCAGAGGACGTTGCACTCACCACTTTGTTAGCCAGTTTTCCTTGGAACCAAAGGCCGCCAGTTGTATCGAGGAAGGATTTCACCTGAGACGGGACATTTCCGAAACGTGTGGGTACATTGAACAGGTATGCATCTGCCCACTCTAAATCGTCAAGAGTGACTGTCGGAACGCTGTCTTTTGTTTCATTGTAATGCTTTTCCCAAGCTGGATTCGATGAGATAGCTGCTTCGGGAGCCGTTTCTTCAAAGCGAAGTAATTTCACTTCCGCTCCTGCTTCCTTTGCTGCTTCTTCAGCCCATTTTGCCATTTGGTAGTTCGTTCCTGTAGAACTGTAATACATGATCGCTAATTTTACGTTAGACATAATAAAAAATCTCTCCTTTTTTCCTAAAATATATAGTAAATGGGTGATACACATAAGTTAGTATGCGGGTATGCTATCAAGCATAAACCTGCATTTTCATTTCTATTACTAAAGCATCACATACAGGACAATCGACAAAACTGCCTCAAATAGTCAAATGCTTCTTCATACACTAAAAACTTCCTCTTTACCTTCTTCCCATTGAAATCACAAACAAAACGTTTCAAATTCATTTATCCTTCAATTGAATATCTTGAATTTGAGATATAACCCCAAAAAAAATATCTCAAAGATATTTATTTCGATTTCGAGATAATTGTATATCATCCCCTCCTCCCCTGTCAACAGATAATATAAATTTAAAGCCCGTCCCTCACCTCTTTAATTCGGTGGGACGGGCCTTCAAAATTAAAAGTCGAAGTTATCCGGATCTGGTCCGAAGCGTTCGTCTTGGTTTAGGTCATTTATTTGGTTCATTTCATCTGTAGAGAGTTCGAAATTGAATAAATCAGCGTTCTCCTTGATGCGGTTTGAATGAACCGATTTAGGAATGATCACGACATCGTTCTGCAGGTGCCAGCGCAAAATGACTTGAGCTGCGGACTTTCCATGCTTTTCGGCGATTTGTTTTAGAATCGTTTCATCAAGGACTCTTCCTTGTGCGATTGGGGACCACGCTTCCACTGCAATATTTTCATCCTGACAATAAGCTCTAAGCTTCTCCTGATTTAAACGAGGATGGCATTCGATTTGGTTAATCACCGGTTTTTCATTGCTGCTGCTCATCAAGTCTTCAAGATGATGCTGATGGAAGTTGCTTACCCCGATTGATTTCACGAGCCCTTCACTATAAAGTCTTTCAAGGGCTTTCCACGTATCCTTGTATTTCCCTTCAACAGGCCAGTGAATCAAATAAAGATCCATATAATCCATATCCAGCTTTTTTAAACTTGTTTCGAATGCTTTCAACGTAGTATCGTAGCCCTGATCACTGTTCCATACCTTTGACGTAATGAATAGATCTTCTCTTCTGGCACTGCTTTCTTTTACACCTTGTCCGACACTTTCCTCATTCTCGTAAACAGCCGCCGTATCGACTGAAAGGTATCCAGTTTCAATAGCCGACTTTACAGCCTCAACCGTCTCACGGGGATCTTTCATTTGGAAAACTCCCAGCCCCACGTAAGGAATTTCAATCCCATTATGTAACGTTTTTTTGCTTTGCAGATTCTTTAACATAGTGCATCCCTCCTTTCTATATTTTACTAAACCTGTTAGCAGGAAGGCGAATATTATGATTACAGTCTAATTACTCGGAGGTGAATAATTAAATAATATAGAGATATGAAAACCAGAGCCTAAACCTAAGGTGCAAAGCCCGTCCCTCTAATTTATAGAAGGACGGGCCATGTTATGATGATGTTTTTCTCGGTACATCCGTTGATCGGCTTGTTTAAAGAGTTCTTCCATCCTGCCGATTGAGGATTCCGAATGGGCATTGCCCATCGCCATACTTAATTTGAATTCGGTACTGTTTTGATTAAAGCTATGGATAGTAGATTGAAGAAGGTGGGTCAGTTCGTCAGGGGATCCTGGTGAACAATGCTCGATAAGTATTGCAAACTCATCTCCACCAATTCTCGATACTGAGATATGATCAGCAGATACTTTTTTAAGGATGCCTGCTGTCTCTACAATCAACCGATCACCCATTTTATGTCCATATCGATCATTTATCAGTTTCAGGTTGTTAAGATCACAGATGATCATACCTGTAGAAATATCTTCACAGTCGTTATATTTCTGCATTAAGGATTCAAAGAATTCCCGATTGAATAAATCCGTCAGCGAGTCATGGGTGGCCTTGTATTCTAGTTCTTTTTGAAGGGCTACCTTATCATCCACATTCCTGATAATCCCCTGTACCGCTGTCAATTCACCATTTTCATAAATAGGCGTAACAAATTCCTCGAAGCAAATATATATTCCTTCATCATTTTTCCAGCGCTGCCTTACAGGCTTCGTATAATCCAGCTTTCCGGAAATCTTCCTTAGCAGGATATTATAATCATCCGGGTGGATTCTATCAAAGGCGATTAAAGGGTTTTTTTTACTTTCTTCTATTAAATCGGCCCCTAATACTTTTTCAATGGCGGGACTCAAGTATTTGTACTCGAAGTCCGGCTTGATTTCAAAATGATAGATTATATCCTGAGAACGTTCTACAAGCTGAAAAATTTTCTCAAAACTTGCTGCTTTTTGTTTATAATGCATAACCACTTTCCAGAAAAAGACCATCAGGATCAAGACGGTCACTGCAGTTGCTGCAATCAGCGTGATCGAAATAGCAGAGAACATAGAAAGCAAGCTCCTTCACTCAAAGTCCTTTAACCAAATTCTTCAAATCTATTATACTACAAAACCGTGACAAATTACCTATAATTTAAAAACCCGTCCATCAATGCATTTAAGCACTGATGGACGGGCTGGCAGCCATCCTATCTGTTGATGAATTGGTTCAGGTCTTTTCCTATGAAGGTAAGTTGGTGCAGCGGACGCGTCATGGCAACGTATTGCAGTTTGATATCCAGTTCGTTTTCACTGCTGAACACTTCGTCGATGACGGTAATCATGACCACATCAAACTCTAATCCTTTTGACAAGTAGGAAGGCACAACGACGATTTTGTCTTTTGGGATCGACTCCTGTTCTTCCAAAAGTTTCACTTTTCCGGGCATTTGTTCTTCCAGGATTTTATAGATCATCTTACAATCTTTCATGCTTTTCCCGATGACCGAGAAGGTTTGAAAGCCTTTTTCTTTTCCTCGATTAACTTTTGAGGCAATGATGCCGGCCATCTCCTCATTGTCTATATACGTATATGCGTCGGGCGCTTCTCCATGCCTTACCACCGGATTCACCTTTGGAAATTCATGAGGCAGAAGTCTCAATAGCTTATTTGCCTCTTCCATTATTTCAATCGTGGTACGGTAGCTTTTTTGGAGCTCGGTATAAGTGGCCCTGGGAAACACTTCCCGATAGACCGGATCCCATGCCTGCAGCCCCCTGTAAGAATGGATTCCCTGTGCAAGGTCCCCCACCAGGGTAAACATATCGGTTTCCAAGGCCCTTTTCAGCGCATAAAGCTGCATATAACTATAATCCTGCGCTTCATCAATCACGATGTTTTTAGCTTTATAAAACTTGTCGATCCCGAAAAGATGGGTCTGCAAGTACAGAAGGGGCGCTAGATCCTCCACTTCGTATTTCTTCTTCATCAAGAGGTTCGACGTGTAGAAGCATAGATCCTGTGCTTGAACTAAATCCAGCTCGCCGCTGGAGTACTCCACAAGCCGTTCCGGATCAGAAAATAGGTCTGAATAGTACTGTTCCAGGTTTTTCTTTTCAAATTGTTTCATATACTGAGAGACACTTGTCCTTACAGCCTTCTTCACTTCATCAAGCCGCTCAGCCTTCTTATCCAGTGCTTTCGAAATATACTCTTTACGATTACCGGCATTGGCCCGCTGGTAGAGTGCCTTTTCAATTTTCCCGTCAAAGAACGTTTCAACTTTCTCGATCATCTGCTTCTTGTTTGTACGCACATAGCTCTGCAATAAGGATTTCAGCTTATCAAGCCGGCGGTACATCGGCATATAGGTGTATTCTTCTTTGAAAAGATGCGTGAATTTCTTTGCGGAGTATAGTTTGTATTTATCCACATAGAAATCGTCCGCTGGATAAAACCTTTTCTCGATTTCTTCAATATAGTGATCGAGGATCCTTCTGAATGTCTTTGATCCCTTAAATCCTGAAATCCACGAAGCCTTTTTAACTTCAACATCATGATTTCGCTCAATCAGCCTGATCAGTTTGTCATCCTCAACGAGCTTCAATTTCTTTTCGAGACAGGTCATGACATAATCGGAAAAAGTCGTCTGCCTCACTCTTTCCACTCCGAGCTCAGGCAATGCTTCCGAAATGTAGTCGATGAACAGATTACTCGGAGCAAGGATCATCAACTGCCTCGGATCAAAATGCTGTTTATAGTTATAAATAAAGTAGGAAATTCTGTGAAGGGCAATGGTTGTTTTCCCGCTTCCTGCAGCCCCTTGAACGATAATCGGCTTGTTCAGATCGGCCCGGATGATCCTGTTCTGTTCTTCTTGAATGGTGGAAATGATTTCTGTCAATCGATTGCTCGAACTTTTTGCCAAGGAATCCTGCAGCAGTTCGTCAGTGGTGGTCAGGTCGATGTCCCTGATTTCTTCAAGGTACCCGTCTTCAATCATATACTGGCGCTTTAGGGACAAGTCACCTTCATACATTTCTCCCTCCGCCTCATATGAGACATCGCCAATCCTTCCTTCATAGTAAAGATTCGCGATCGGTGAGCGCCAGTCGACGATGATTTGCTCCTGGTTTTCACGCTGGTACAAAGACGTCTTCCCGATGTAATGCTTTTCGGTTCTATCAGAACCCTCATTCTTAAAATCGATTCGGGCAAAATAAGGCTTATTTTTCGCTTTTTGAAGGGATTCCAATTCTTCTTTGGACATTTCGAAAAAGCTTGAGTTGGTAAGAATATCGATGTAGGCAGCACTGGACTCTCCCCAATCGACATCTCCAAAAGCTTTTTCCATATTTTCTTTGTACTTCTCTTTGCTTGACTGTGATGTTTCAATCACCACATCAATATACCTCTTTGTGAATTCCAGGCGTTCTGATTCATTTGAAAAATCGGGGTGTAATGCTGATTCCTTCGTCATAGCTTTCTCCTTTCAAATGTGGTTTTACGCAATGGAGAAAAAAACGTCTTAATCATGCCGCCGGGGTAACGACTCCCGTGCGGTCTAACACGTTAAATGTGACTCATCGAAATCTGTAAAAATTATGTAGGCGTTTGGGAGCAGAAATATATATTATCAGATAATTGGTAAAGTTTCAATACGAAATGCGCAGGGGCTTTGGTAAGAGGCGGGTGTCATAAAGGTGATCCGGCTGTAATGGTGTTTTGGCTTTTTTGAATGCTAGAATTTTAGCTTTTTAGAAAGAATGAATAACCTAAACCACAAAAATGGAGGGCAAAAGTTCAAAATGAGGTCATTTTGATACTCGATTCGACCGTTCTTCCAAAATATAAGGTGAAAAATTCTTTTCCTTCATTAAATTCAACAGGAATCTTCGAGTTTTTGCCAATAATCTTTTAGTTTTCACTGAAAATCTTCGAGTTTTCTCCAATAATCTTCGAGTTTCCCAAGTAAATCATCCGTTTTTCCATTTCACTTCCAAATCGAAATAAATGGTCTATCTAAAACACAAAAAACCCCCTCTATAAAGAGGAGGCCCACAATCCAGATGTAATTTATTTAATATTGTCCAACTCTTCTCCCAAGTATTTTGCAAGCTCAAGCATGCCGAATTTACCCGAAGCCAGTTCAGCATCCTTGTTATAGTTCGTATTCGTGTTCACATCATACGTATAGATCGTGCCATCAGCATCCCTGATAAATTCAATGCCGGCGACATCTATTTTGTTTTCCATGAGGAAAGATTGATACTTAGAAATGATTTCGTCTTCGAAACCATCGATCACCTGAAACTTTGGTGTCTCTTCCTTCTCTCCGACCGGACAAAATAGGTCATCGATCTGACACGCATCAGCCGGACAAAGTTCGAAACCTTCAGACGTATCCACGCGCACGGCATATAGAAACTTCCCGCCGACAAACTCACATCGGGTAATGGAAGAGTCAGGAGATTGAATATATTCCTGTATCAAGGTTGTACCGTCCAATGGTTCCTCAAAAGAATCACTGTAAACGTATTCCTCTAACGCTTGAACTGAATGGAATAATTGTACGCCCAACCCCTTACCGGCACGGTTGTGTTTAGTGATGAACGAATCCTTCCCCAGTTTTTCTGCTGCTTCGACGATCTGTTTTTTTCCGACAGCCGCAATGGTCTTTGGGGTTTTGATGTCGGCTGCATTCAAAGCCATATATTGATTCACTTTGCTTACTTCCAGCCGCAGGGCACGTGTCCCATTCAATACTTTTCGATCATGACGTTCCAGCCAGGACAGAACACTTTCTGTCAATTCCGGTGCATAGCGGTGATCCCTTGTATGTGATGAGGCGCTGATTCTATTATAGAATACGCCGGCTGGAGGGATTTCCGACAAATCGACAACCCCTTGATCGAGAAACCATTCCTCGTATGGCAGCTCCAGTTCATTCAAACGAAATGTCAAATGATCGGTCCATTCACTGTTTTCATGTATGACATAAATTTTTTCCATAACATTACCTCATTTTTTATAAGATCAAAAATCCGTTAAAATACAAAGTAATCCTACTATAAAAGTAGGATTACTGTCAAAATCGACTGTTCATTTCACATTCCGTTTATTTTTTATTTGAATTTTCATACCGCTTTTAGTTATGGTCGGCTGAACACTTTTCAGTTGTAGAGGCTCACTTGTCCTCTCCACCTTCAACAGGTCCCGAATTTCCTGAAGAACTTCGAGATTGGTGGTCTGTTTGACTTTATATTGCTCCTCTCCTCCTTTAAGGCGGTTAAAGAGCTTGATCATAAAAAATATACTGGCAGCTACAAGGAGAAAGTCGACTGTCGTCTGGATGAACTTTCCTATTTCAATCACCTCAGCTTTCACTTTCAAGGTCAGCCCTTCAAAATTAATGCCGCCGAATAATATGCCGACAATGGGCATCATGATATCTTGAACGAGAGATTCTACAATCTTCCCAAATGCTGCCCCTATAATCACCGCAATGGCAAGGTCCACTACATTCCCCCTGGAAATGAACTGCTTAAATTCTGTCCACATCATCCCTTCACCTGCCGTTTCTTATTAAATCATATGGCAGAAATCAGCAGGGTATGAGGACAATCGTATTTTTCCGGCCGCCGATGAGCTGCTGACAAAAATATAAGCCGACCCGTATTCCGGATCGGCTTGTTATCGACATTCTACATAATATACTTTCTTACAATCGCAAAAAGAAGGAATAAGGCAACAACAAACATGACGATGACCAGGATTTTTTCATCTTTATTTCCAAGCATAATGACACGCCTCCCTTTGATGTACCCTTTACCCAGTGTAATATAATTTTACCCAGAATTCAGCTTACAACACTTATTACACCGTTTCACGCTCGTGCAAGGCAGTTTCAAGGATTACAGGAGATGAACGACCTTTCTCCAGAAACAGCTTAAAAGCCTCTTCTCCCATCTGTCTGATTGGCACTTCGAACGAGGTGATATCGAAGACATCGGATATAGGATGATTATCAAAGCTTAGGATTGCCAGGTCCTTTGGAATGCGGATGCCCTTCCTCCCCGCTTCGGATACGATCCCGGCCGACACCTGATCACTCGTGACAATGAGGGCAGAAGGCTTTTTCTCTAAAGCCACCCATTGTTCAACCACATCCCTTCCATCCTGAAGATGGATGCATTCATTGAAGATCCATTCTTCCCTCATTTCATTACCGGCAGCTTCGGCCGCATCAAAGAACCCGCGGACCCGCTCTTCACTATTGGTACCGAAAGTCCGATGCAGGCACAACCCAATGTCAGTATGGCCTTTTGAATGAAGTTGATCCATCGCGGTTCGAATCGCTTCGTAATGATTGATGAACACTTTTTTCTCCACCCCATGAAGGTTTTCACAGAAAACGACATTCAGCCCCTCCATCAATGGAGAAAGTGTATCGAGGGAATTCGCCCTCGATGTGATGATAAGACCATCCACCTCTTTCATCCTGAGGCGGTGAAACGCATCAAGTTCTGCATCTTTTTCATAATCGGTTTGAAAAATCTGCAGGTGGTATCCATGCTTCAATGCCTCTCCGGCGATTCCCTGCAGTACCTCCCCAAAGTAAGGAAGGTTCAAAAAAGGAAGGACCACACCTATAGAATAGGTTTTCCCTTTGGATAAGTGAACGGCATTCGCGTTTTTTATGTAATTCAGTTCTTTAACGGCGTCCATCACTTTCCGTTTCTTATCTTCTTTTACGTAAGGGTGATCATTCAATACCCTTGAGACGGTTGAAACCGAGACACCGGCCAGTTGGGCTATTTTTCGGATATTTGTCACGATGGCTTCCCCTTCTATTAAGGATTATTATTTTTTTGCCATAAGCGCTTGCTCTGAAACGCGTTTCACAGATTATAGTCAAGATAAGGTTAACGCATTAAAATAATGAAAGGCAAGGAGGATGCGATATGCTTGGTATTTTATATCTCCCCCTTCTTTGTATCATCATAGTCGGGGGCAGCTACTTGGCATTGGAGCCCATTGATTTTTTCACCAGGACAGATGTTGAAGATCCGTTTGATTCATTATTTAAAAGACATATGTAATGCTGAATGAGCTGCTTTCCTTTGAGGGGAGCAGTTTTTCACTGTTTGCCGGATGATTTCATCCATTTTCCCGCCCATGTATGGACAGATTCAAGCACCGGCTGCAGATCTCTTCCTTTTTCTGTAAGACTGTACATGATTTTCACGGGCTTATCCTCCAAATATTTACGCTGGACAAGGCCGCACCCTTCCAGTTCTTTCAATCTGTCCGCCAGAACTTTTTGACTGATATTCGGTATTCTCTCATTCATATCTTTAAAACGGCAGCTTCCGTCAAATAATACTCTTATAATCATGCCGACCCAGCGTTTTCCCAATAGAGAAAAAGCTGCTTCGTATTTAGGACAAATGGTTGATTTCATGATGGTTCACACTTCCTTAAAGTCTCATTGCTTGACGCAAAAAAACACGTCCGTTATAGTGGTCATGTTATAAGCTACTTACAAAAAGTAAGCAACATCCAGATATACCCTATATTATAGCACTTTTCTCACATCAAGGAGGCATAATCATGACAAACTTCTTTCAGGTGGCAGAAGAACGCCGCTCCACAAAAGTATACAATCCAGAAGTGGAAATCCCTCGTGAAGAATTGGTAGAGATTCTTGAGGTTGCAGGGAAAGCTCCATCCGCATGGAACCTGCAGCATTGGAAATTCCTTGTGTTTGATCAAAAAGAAGTTCAGAACCGCCTGCTGCCTATCGCGTATAATCAGCAGCAAGTCGTTGATGCGTCAGCAGTCGTTGCCGTTCTGGGTGATCTTGAAGCAGACAAAAATATCGACCCTGTACTAGATCCCTCAGTTGAAAAAGGTGAAATGACTACAGAATTAAAAGAAATCCTGACGAAACAAATCAAAGGGGCATACAGCCGCGACCAGTATCCAAGGGATGCCGCATTCAGCAACGCATCACTCGCAGCCATGCAGTTAATGCTTACAGCCAAGGCAAAAGGATGGGACACTTGTCCGATCGGCGGCTTCAACCCTTCGGCACTTGTTTCACAATTTAATATTTCCGAACGTTACTTACCGATCATGTTGATCACAATCGGCAAACCTCTTAAGGAAGCACGAAAAACAGACCGCCTGGATATCCGTAACTTAATCGACTGGGCTGAATAATAGAAAGCCACATCGCTTTAAACGATGTGGCTTTTGATTTTGAATGTTTCATTCTCATTATATATTCAATAAATCCCTTGTTACCCTTTGAATGATCTCCGGGAGTACAGAAAACGTATAAGGCTTATATACCCGTTCCGTCCACTGGTGGCCGTCTTTTCCATAGACACCTATATTAATGGAAGGGATATTCAGCTTTCGGATCGTATCAATCGGGACCGGATACAGATCATCAATCATCGGCAGATTTTTTTTAATCACTTCGATATCTTCATCTTCTTCATGAAGAGACAAAAAGCTTCCATCTGCAAGATATGGGAAAAAGCGTTTGACTACGAAATCTTCTCCTGTCTCCCGGGAAATTTCACCCAGACAGCGGTTCAGGACCTCCTTTACTTTCTTTCCATACTCATTTTCTTCATTCAAATAGTTATGCGGCAGAAACGGAGGGGCTAAGAAAATGATGACTCTTGGCGTTCTGTCAGGATCGAGATGCTGAAGGGCTTCTACCATTTTGTAGGCAATTGTCCGTCTGTCCTCACCCTCATGATCACGAAACACGTCCTCCATGACAGGCTCCGGATCAAGCCCCCTTTCTTTCAGCCAGAAAATGTATTCTCTTAATGTAAGAACATCCACCTGCCAGGACAGCTCCCGCTCAGGGAAATTGTGATAATGACGGTAACTTTCATACTGTTCTTTACTCCGTTGTTCAAGCTGTGCCACCGCCTCCAGGGCTGCTTTCTTCATTTGGTATAACACATCCCGGGCCGTCTTTTCATAAACAAAATAGTTAAAATAAATAGACGTGGAAAGAGGTGTCTGAACATTATACGCCGTCTTATCGTCCTTAAAATAGAGGCAGGACGGTGGCAGTGTGAATTCACCTGGTATCTTTTCTACAAAATCGAGATTCTGATTGACCTCCAAATTGATTTTAGAGGCAATCGCAGTCGGGTCAATGGACGTCAGAACATCACCAACATGAGCTTCCCTCCCGTAAATATAAAAACCAGGAAGAAATTTACCGGCTGCCCCAGTATAAATATATCTCTTGCAGTCCCCGTCATAAATGGGAGAAATAAAATCGGTATTAATGGCTGCCAAGTAATCGAAGCCTGCAGCCTTTAAGCGGTCAAGCTCTGTTAAAGCTGCAATCAGCCCTGCGTGTTCACTTTCCTCATCACCGTTGAACAAAAATAAAAGATTCCCCTCTGGAGGCTTGCTTTGTTCCGAATAATGAAGCAGATTTGCAAGGTGAACGGCGATGCCGCTTTGCATATCCAGAGCTCCCCTTCCAAACAGCCAATTCCCTGAAAGGGCATCTTCCCTTACTTTTTCTTCTCCTTCATAGTCCATAAAGAATTTCTGAAGAAAATCCGGGTCATGTGCCATGTCCTGCAGGGCGCCGTAATCGTCCGTGCCTACCGTATCATAGTGGGCATGGAATAATAATGTTTTTGACGTTTCACCGTCCAGAAGAGCAAAAACATTCTGACGACCGACCCCGTCATTTGGAACTTCCTGCAGCCACACTTTTTCTGGATGCTTTTGAAAGTACGGAAATGACCGGATAATTTCATATATATAATGCGCTTTTCGGCCTTCACCGTCTGTACCGTTATAACTTTTCAGAGCGACTAAGGATCGTGTGATGAGTTCAATCTGCTCGGAGATTGGTTTGTCTTTCAGCTGTAAATACACGTTAGTACCGCTCCTTTCCCTCAAAAATATTCTCTATAATTGATAACATCTTAACGAAAAAGCACAGCATTTGGAAGGGGTTTCAAAATTATTTTTTTATTATTTTTTGGATAAACTATTGAATTCAATCCTAATACCGAATATTATATTAGTTGTGTGTTTTTAATGTTCGTTTTTATGGAGGTATCACAATGTTTAAATTACAAGAGAATGGAACGACTCCAAAAACTGAGATACTGGCTGGTTTGACGACTTTCCTTACGATGGTTTATATCGTGATCGTCAACCCGATCATTTTGGCGGATGCCGGTGTACCGTTTGATCAAGTATTCCTGGCAACCATTATATCAGCCGTTGTGGGTACATTATGGATGGCCTTATTTGCAAACTACCCGATTGCAATTGCTCCAGGCATGGGATTGAATGCATATTTTACTTACTCGGTTGTTGGGGCGAATGAAGATATTTCATATGTTGTGGCATTTTCAGCTGTATTCGTTGCAGGTATCATATTTGTTATCCTTTCACTTACACCATTCAGGGCAAAATTAATCGAAGCAATCCCTCAAAATTTAAAGCACGGAATCACCGCAGGAATTGGTCTGTTCATCGCATTCATCGGACTGCGCTTGACAGGACTGATCGAAGCCCATCCTACCAATTTGGTGAAGCTCGGGGATTTGCATTCTCCTTCTGCACTTCTGGCTCTTGCCGGATTGGCAGTGACGCTTGTACTTATGGTGATGAATGTCCACGGGGCACTATTCATCGGGATGATCGTGACAGCATTGATTGCTTATTTTACGGGGGAGCTTTCTTTTGATAAAGGGATCTTTGCCATCCCGCATCTCCCGGAAGGCCTCATCATCAGCAATCCGCTGACTGCTTTTGCAGATGTGGTGCAATATGGGCTTTATGCAGTCGTATTCTCCTTCTTGCTCGTAACCATTTTTGATACGACCGGAACAATGATCGGCGTTGCGCAGCAGGCAGGATTGATGAAGGGCAACCAAATGCCAAGGGCACGTGAAGCACTATTGGCAGACTCAGTTGCGACGACAGTCGGGGCAATGTTCGGTACAAGTCCTACATCCGCCTACATCGAGTCTTCAGCAGGTGTATCTGCAGGCGGCAGAACAGGATTAACAACCTTGACAGTGTCGATTCTATTCATTGCAGCCGCGTTCTTCGGTCCGCTGGTAAGTGCCGTTTCTGGGATTTCGGCCATCACAGCTCCAGCGCTGATCATTGTCGGCAGTTTAATGATGGGCAGCATCTCTCATATTAAATGGGATGAGCTCGATGAAGCCTTCCCTGCATTCCTGATCATCCTGAGTATGCCTCTGACATCAAGCATTGCAACAGGTATTGCACTGGGATTCATCTCTTACCCGTTATTGAAAGTGGTCAAAGGACAATGGAAGCAGGTACATCCGCTTGTCTACATCTTTGCGGTATTATTCTTCTATCAGCTGGCCTTTCTGCCTCATTAAAGAAAAGCGAAAGCGCCTTGTGCAGCCCCGACAAGCGCTTTAGGGCCGACTGGTGAAGTCGCTCTTTGACTTCAGTGGGCGGACTGAAACTTCTCGAGGGGCTAGGAGCTGAAGCTGGACAATTCTCAAATTTAAAATTATTTCTTAACTTTTTAACAAAATCGCCCGGACTCAATCCGGGCGATTTTTTTCTTTATGAGTTTAGCTTGAAGGCGGTGGAAACAGCTGAGCCTCAATTCCATACTCTCTCAACGCCGACAAGCGATTTACCTTCAAAGGTCATTTTATAGATATCCGGCATCTCAAGCTTATTCCAAAATTCAAATCCGAAGCTTTCATCAAAATGATTCATGATCAGGACCATGATGTTTCCGTGAGTCCCGATGGCTGCATTTTTGCCCTCGTATTTTTCTAAGATTTGCATGAAGCTCTGGATTCCCCTTTTCTGGGCTTCCCTGTTCGATTCCCCTCCATCAAAAGAAAAATCAGGGTTCTGCCATACTCTCAGAATAGATTGTTCAAAATCGTCCAGTGACTTTTCAGAAAGGGTCCTCTCTTTCATATTTTCATAAACCTCAATTTCTTGATCGTAGTATGAGGCTGTACCTTGCACGGTCTCTATCGCTCTTTTATAGGGGCTTGAACAGACTGCCTGTATATTCTTGTCTTTTAATATAGTCGTCACTCGAGCGGCATCGCGTCTTCCTCTTTCGGAGAGCGGTCTCTCCAATTCCTCAGGCGTATAGACGGAATGTGCATGACGGACAAAATAAATGTTGGTTTTCATACTATCACTTCATTTCTAAAAACTTGTATAACAATATGAGCAATGCTGGGCTGATTTCTGCCTTTTCGTGAGCCTGTGGCAATTGGGACATTCAACGTCTTTTGAATGAAGATCAAGCCCTTTATTGCCATGCAGCCATCTAAGGTAAGATTTATTTATCAGGTAAATCGTAAAACCGAGTATGATGCCAATGATAAGTAATATGAGCGCAAGATCCATTGAAAATCCCTTCTCTTAATAGTAGACTGCTAAATCGCCGCTATTGATTTCCGAGCAAGACTTCGCTTTCCGCGGGCGGTTGGTGAGCCTCCTCGTCGCTATAGCTCCTGCGGGGTCTCACCTAACACGCTTTTCCGAGGGAGTCTTCGTCTTGCACTCCAATCAACAGCTGAAAACAAGTAAAAACTACATCAAACTTTAACAGATTATCAGTACATCAATAAACTATCCCCATTATTTTAGGATAAAAATTCACCCTTCGTATTCCATATGGAAATAAAGAAGTAAGGTTTCATCTTTTTACTGTTTCCAAATCGTATCGAGCTGTTCGGAATAAAATTTAATGGCTTTCCTATAGGTCTGAATCGTTTTATCCTCCGAGGTTTCAGCCAATAATTTTAGAAGAATTTCCATAGCCTCACTATGCTCGCTAACATTATGTAATGTCATACTGTAAAAGATTTTTAATGCATGGTTCTCCGGGAATCTTTCCATCCCTTCATTTAAAATTATTTTTGCATTTTCATATTCCCCTAATGTGCGGTAGGTGCTTCCAAGCCCCAGGCAGGCACCCTGGAGGTCGTATTCATTTAAACCGAGTTGTATCGCCTCCTTATAGTAAGGTATGGCTTCCAATTCCTTCCCAAGTGCATCATGGCTCCATGCACATTGATAATGAATCCTGCCATTTTGAGGATCTTCCTCTATCAACTTTTTAAAAAGATCAATAGAAGACTGAATTTCCCCTTCTTCTCTCAGTTTAGCACCTTCCTTAATTCTCTCCTCAATTGATACATGTCTCCCCCTCTCTTCCGGCCTATACTCCACAAGCCACGAATCATGCCAGACTCCCTCATGCAGTTCGTTTCGGGGGAGGATTTTTTTTTTTTGGTAGCCGCATTTTTCATAGCACTTTATGGCTCTTTCATTCCATATCATGGGGTCCATGACAAGGCGGTCAGCACCGGCTATGTCGATTAGATGTTTCTTCACCGTATTGATGATCAGGGTCCCGACTCCCTTATTCCAATAGGCCGGTTCACCAATAAACTGGTCCGTTCCGAAAATCACCTCATCGGAATGACTGTAACCATACTTACTTCTCTCTTCTTCATCGATTGGATAATACTGAAGATACCCGATCTCTTTTCCTTTATAAATGATGATGCAGCTGACTACACCATTAGATCTCCCTAGAAATTTATCTTCGACCATCTTGAGTGTAAATGGGCAGTCCCTTCCTTCATAGTATTGAAGAACTTCCGGGTCGGACAGCCATTTCGTTACTATATATTTATCATCGACTTTAATCGGTCGAATCTCTATATCCCCATTCCTGAGTTCCATCATCATCCACGCCCCTTTCTTCTATATTATATTAGTTCACTGTTCCCTAGAAAAAATCCTTCAGCCAAACTGAGAAAAGGTATTTCATACGGCAGCGCATCGAGGGACGGGCTTTTAGTACTGGAATGTGTTAAAAGGAGAAGCTGCTCTCCATTTCGATCCTCACCGTATTATGACAATAATGTGAAAGGTTATGTATTTTAGGGTGTTTAGGTATTTTCTTATATGGTTAGAAGTAGAATAAGCTAGGAAATCATGTTATTATTAGTTTGTGAAACATTTCACAATATATCTTATTTCAAACAAGTACAATACAAAACTTCCTTAAAGTTAGGTGTGTGATGAAGAATGACTATTAAATGCACAAACAAAGTAGCCCTTATCGGAACCGGGTTTGTCGGCTCAAGCTATGCTTTCGCCCTTTTGAATCAGGGGATTGCCCATGAACTCGTATTGATTGATATGAATAAAGAAAAAGCCGATGGAGATGCACGCGATCTTAATCATGGATTGGCGTTTGCTTCCCCGATGAAGATTCACGCAGGTGATTACAGTGATTGTAAAGACGCAGACATCGTCGTAATCACTGCCGGAGCAAACCAAAAGCCTGGTGAAACCCGTCTTGACTTAGTAGGAAAAAATATAAAAATATTTAAAAGTATCGTCGAACAAGTTATGGCCAGCGGATTTAACGGCATCTTCCTGGTTGCCACCAACCCTGTTGATATCTTGACCTATGCAACCTGGAAATTCTCCGGATTGCCGAAAGAGAGGGTCATCGGTTCAGGTACCATCCTGGATACAGCCAGACTGCGATATTTAGTAGGAGAGCATTTCGATATCGATACCCGCAATATACATGCCTATATAATGGGTGAGCATGGAGATACAGAATTTCCTGTATGGAGCCATACAACGGTCGGGGCAAGTCATTTAAGTGAATTGATTGATCTGGATGAAGAAGACGTTCAAGAAAAGTTGGAAGAAATCTTCATCAATGTCAGGGATGCCGCTTATCAGATTATTGAACGAAAGGGTGCTACCTATTATGGAATCGCCATGGGGCTGGCACGGATCACAAAAGCGATTTTCAACAATGAAAACAGTATCCTAACCGTTTCTGCGCTGCTTGACGGCGAATATAACCAGGAGGATATCTATATAGGAGTTCCTGCAATCATCAACCGTGAAGGAATCCGTAAAGTGGTCGAACTGCCTTTAAATGAAAAAGAACAAAGTCAATTCAAACACTCTGCCGAGACGTTAAAAGAGGTAATGAAGACTGCATTCGTTGATTGAGCACAAAAGATTGTACGAGAGAAATGAATAGACACGCACGCCCAGACATCCTCCTCATAAACTATTGAGAATTCGTTTATGAGGAGGTTCTTCTATGTACGATGAAAGACAGTTATTCCCGGGATTTCCCGGAGGTCCAAGCGGCGGGTTCCCTGGCGGACCACCAAGCTCTCCACCGCCTGGAGGGCCGCAAGGAGGAGGGAATCAGCCTCCACCGGGACCGCCGCCAAGCTTCACCCCTCAGATGACGGCTATGCAGGGCGGGCCAAGCACATTTGCCGTAGATCCGGGTGCGATCCGGCGCTGTTTATTCCGATACACATATATTTGGCTGAGAAGAGATCAATTTTGGTTCTACCCGATATTTATCGGACGCCGTTCAATTGCCGGCTGGAGATGGATCGGCTGGAGATGGGTTTATTTCGGGATTGATTTAGATGAAATCCAATCCTTCACGTGTGTGTAGGGGATGAATATGTACTCCTACCCTTCTTATTATAGAACCACGACTGAAGGTAGAACAGGAACTGTTATGGTTACAGGGGAACATACCATGTATGTAGATCCGGATCAGGCAATCGTTTCGGTTGGTGTCGTTACAAAAAATGAAGATCTTGAAGAAGCTCAGAGCCAAAACCGTGAGATTTCAAACGCTGTTGTGCGATCATTATTGGCGAATGATATTCCGGAAAAGGACATCCAAACGTCCACCTATCAAATTTTCCCGCAATATAGTTATGAGGATGGAAAGCAAATTTTTACAGGCTATGAAGTAAGGCATGTTTTCCGGGTCACAGTGAACGACATCGATTCCCTCGGAAAAATAATTGACGATGCCGTTAAAAGTGGAGCAAATCGTGTAGAGAATATCCAATTTGTTAATTCTGACCCTGGTAAGACCTATCAACAAGCCCTTGCAGCAGCTTATCAAAAAGCATATGAAAAAGCGATCACCCTTTCCAGCCAATCAGGGCAGCAATTGAACCCGTACCCCAAATCGATTAAAGAACATTCCTGGACTGCCGTGATTCCGTTCGCTCCCACTGGCTTCGTCAAAGCAGCAGAAGAGGGCACAACCCTTCAGCCCGGCCAAATCGGCATAACCGCTTCACTCACGGCAGAATTCGGAATCTACTAGTAAAAAAGTCCATCCCTTAGTGCTCGAGCACTGAGGGACGGACTTTTTCATTGCCCATTATTCACCCAATGATTTCGTTTTCCTTCCGCATGCTTCCATGGCGGTTAAGATGGCTCCTTTGAATCCGTTTTTCTCAAGCGCTGCAACTGCTTCAATGGTGGCACCCCCCGGAGAGCAGACTGCGTCTTTCAGTTCTCCGGGGTGCTTGCCTGTTTCGAGTACCATTTTGGCAGCCCCAAGGACAGCCTGCGCTGCCAGTTCATAGGCTTGATTTCTTGGAACCCCTTGAAGGACAGCCCCGTCTGCTAGAGCTTCAATGAACATAAACACATAGGCAGGCGAAGATCCGCTTACTGCAGGAATCGCATCCATTAAGTTTTCATCCACTTGTTCTGCTTTCCCGAAGCTTCCCAGGATGACTGAAACGTCCGCCAATTCCTCATCAGCCAATCGTTCATTGACACAATACGCCGTCATACCTTCCCCAACTAATGAAGGTGTATTCGGCATCGTGCGGACGAGCTTTATATCTTTGCCAAACTGGACTTCCATCCACTCCAGCGTGATCCCGGCCGCCATCGTCACGACAATCACATCTTCTTTCACTGCATCCTTCACTTCTGAAATGACCTGTTTATATTGATCCGGTTTAATGGACAGGAACAAAACATCCGAGAACTCCGCAACAGCCAGGTTATCCTTTGTACATTCAACGTGAAAATCTTCGGACACTTTCTTACGTGTTGCTGCTGATTTGGCACTGGTCATAACTGCCCGTTCATCCACGATCCCAGCCTTCAGTATTCCGCCTAAAATGGCCTGAGCCATATTTCCGCATCCAATAAATCCAATTGTTTTCTTCATAGCGTTTCACCTCTGTCTTTGACTCTCACCTTTAGAATCATAACAAACTTTTGCACCCTCGTGAATAAAAGTAAAATCGCGGCTAAATTAAACCGGAATTAGAAAACGGTCATTTCATTCATCCTTATCCAAACGTTCAAAAGGCAGCAATCCAGCAAATAGACTCCTTCAAAAAAGACCCGGCAGAAGCTAAAGCTTCTGCGAGGTCTTCATCACTCACTCATTCCGTCAACTTTCCACAATGGGGACATAGTGTTTTCCTGTAATCTTTCGGAAGTCTCTTATGGCAGTGAGAACACGTTTTTACATATTGCGGCTGATCGAACAGATCTTCAGACAATCCATAGCCGCTTTTAAACGTTTTCGCTGTCAGACGTACCAGCAGCCCGATCACCACTCCCGTCACCAACAATGCCCAGATCATCCCGCCTTACCCTTTAGCCCTCTCGAGAACAGCCTTGAAATCAAGATTAACGATAGGTTCATCATTCATCAGCCTCTCTTTCAAACCTGCGAGTAACGACTCTTCGACCTCAGATAAATTGTTCAGATCCCATTTTTTGTGAAAAACTGTATAAAGAGTCAGATCCCTCAATAATAAAAATGAAGGCAGATGATCGATCCAGTCTTCTTCCAGCGAATATTCCTCCAGATACCCGCTCAGAAACGCCGTTAAAAAGGTTTCACCAAAAGCAGAACGCACCTCAAGCGTTTCCTTCCTGAGCTTCCACCACACAGAATAATAAAGTGGAATCGCTATATCACTCAAAAAGAAAAACTGCATGCTGTCATCAAAATCAAACACATGAATTTCTCCGTCATGATAAAAAAAGTTGCCTGGATGAACATCAGAGTGGATAACACCGAAGTTTTCAGGGGACTCCTCAAGCTCATGAAGCTTCTTCTTATTTCGCTCTGCCTTTTCGATAATGACAGCATCTTCCGAGGAAAGATATGTTGAATACTGCAAGATATCATCTTCATCCCAGCGTTCCCTTACATATTCTGAAGCTTTATAATCCTTTGTGACCCGATGCATTTTGCCGGTGATCTTTCCCCATTTCTTAAACAGTTCTTCATCAAAGAGATCATCCTTGACGCTGACGGGCTTACCGGGAGCTTTATCAAATAAGCACACATAAAAACAGGTTTCACCTGCTTCCAGGACTTCAACCAGACTCCCGCCCTCCGAAAGGTTGACCAGCGAAACATTCACCCCATTATGATGTAAATAATTCACCCACCTCAGTTCGGCCTCCACATCGTTTTTAGAGCGGTGGGAGCTATGGGTCAATCTTAATATGTACGGCGTCCCTTCCTTATGCACTTCATACACGTAGTTCTCAAAATCCCCAAGCTTCTTTGCAAGGGAAGCGTCACAGCCAAATCTTTTTGCCGCTGTTTCCAGGATCTCCTCATTGAACAGATTTTCTATCCATTTTTCCATCTTTCATTCACCTAACCTTCTATTATTCCTTCAACAATGCTACACGGTATGGGAATAGCTCCGCCCTCATAATCCCCTCCTTAACACAGGGATCTTCACTCATGAATTCCTCTGCCTTTCCTTCGTTTTCTTCTTCAAACACGACGATCCCAAATGCATTTTCTTCTTCATTCAATGTTCTTCCGGCTAAAATGACCACCCCGCGATCTCTATATTCTTTCAATCTCTTGAAATGTTCTGCAACGACTATTTCATCTTCCTCAGTCCAATTTTCTTCTTTATGTAACCGGGGAATCAGTCTCAATACATAGATATATTCCATCGTGGCCCTCTCTTCTGTATACATTTTACACTCACTCCTATATATACGACTTTTCAACCTGGAATTCCTTTCAAAAGCAGCTTCTGCATCCAATACTTATCAAGATAAATATGATCCCTAAACAAAAAAACCAACCCATTAAGGCTGGCCTATTGATCATTGATATTCTGAAACTGTAATCCTCTTTGCTGCATTAAATATTGCAGAGCCGTTCTAAAGGAAAGGAAGCTTTTCACTTCCAAAATCTGCTGTAATCCTGAATTGACGATAATCTGGGTAAGAGAAGGCGTAAAACCTACAAATATAACTTCTACCCCCATTAACGATATAGCTTTTGCCATATTATCAATGTACGTGCCGAAAACGTCCAGCTCACAAATTTCTTTTTCTGATATGGCAGAGAAATCTATGATGATGGTATGGATATCTTCTCGATATGATTCATTCAGGATTCTGGTGATGATCATTTCGAAACGCTCAGGAAAAAGGCGGCCAGTAATCGGGACAAGGATGGTTTCAGGAACGATTGAAGGTATGATCGGTGCTGAGATGTCTCTGATTAATTCCTCAGACTCTGCCAGTTGTTTTTTAAGTTGAGAAATTTCCTCTTTAAGCTCATGTATTAGCGTTGAATCGTTTGTCATTCTAAACCTCACCATGTCATATTATTTTAAAATGAGAAAACACATATACCTTTATTCTAGCACCAATCTTCTCTGAAAGAGTACTATTTTTTCATGGTAATAGCATATTGCCGGGTAAACAAATAAAAACCAGCCTTATCGGCTGGTTTTTATCACGCATATGCTTTTTCTTCTTCTTTCTTGAAGAAGCTTCTCATGGCATGGAATACATCGGCTTTTTGCTTGAGGATATAGTAACGGAAGTCTTCATTCTTGATGTTTTTGTAAGCGGACATGAGGGTTGAGTGACGGTTATACTGATTTACTTCACCGTATCCAAACATACTGGATACCTTCATCAATTCTTCAACAAGCTTGACGCAGCGTACATTGTCTGATGTTAAATTATCACCGTCTGAGAAATGAAACGGATAAATGTTGTATCTAGTCGGATTGTATTTCTCATCAATGAGCTCCAACGCTTTACGATAAGCAGATGAACAAATTGTCCCTCCGCTTTCTCCTTTTGAGAAGAAATGTTCTTCCGACACAACTTTCGCTTCAGTATGATGAGCAATGAATTCAATTTCCACGGTCTCATATTTTGTTCTTAAGAACCGTGTCATCCAGAAGAAGAAGCTTCTTGCCATATACTTCTCCCATACTCCCATACTTCCGCTTGTATCCATCATTGCTAACACAACGGCTTTGGATTCAGGCTTCAATACTTCATTCCAGGTTCTGAATTTCAAATCTTCGGTTATGATCGGATGAAAGCTTGGGGCGCCTTTCATGGCATTCCTCTTAAATGCAGACATCATCGTTTTCTTCTTATCTATATTTCCCATGAGTCCCGTTTTTCGAATATCATTGAATTCAATGTGTTCCACGGTTTGGACATCCTGCTCTTTCCTTTTCAGGTTCGGAAGTTCCAACTGACTAAATAATGCCTCTTCAATTTCCATGAGAGACACTTCTGCTTCATAATAATCTTCGCCTGCTTTATCTCCTGCTCCTTGACCTTTTCCGGGACCTTTCTGCTGCTGAGAGCCATCTCTCGCAATTACATCTCCAACCTGACTGTCGCCGTCTCCTTGCCCTGCGTGTTTATTTTTATCATAGTTATATCGGATTTTATATTCATCTAAAGAGCGAATCGGGATTTTGACGACATCACGGCCATTGGACATAATGATGTTTTCTTCAGTGATCAGATCAGGTAAATTATTTCTTATTGCATCCTGTACTTTTTCTTGATGTCTTTGCTGATCATCGTGACCTTTGCGGTGGAGGGCCCAATCTTCCTTGGAAATGACAAACTGATGATTATCCATTTGACTCAAACTATTCCCCTCCTTAACATTTTTTCACACTTTTTCTTCACGCTGCATACACTATGTTGACTGCCTAATCTACTGTCTTCTTCCCCCTGAAAGGAATGAATCGGGGATTACTCTATCCTATGCAGAAGTATTGATAAATTTACAAATAATTTCGACAATTAAACAATCTTTTTGAAAATGGACGAGCCTGTTTTTTCGAGAAATGAATACTATGATATGTATACAGTTATGCCTGACAATATGTAAGTTTGGCAGGAGAATGTTCATTACATATTTAAATACAAAAAAATAACCGGGTGATTTCACCTGGTTATCTATTCTTCCTCATATTGAGCCGGGTCTTGTACTCGATTGTGGTTCTTTAACTCTCCGCTTGAACGCAGCTTCTCCATTTGCTTGCCTAGCTTGATCAGTTCCTCCATATTGGAGGCCATGCTTCCGTTAAAAGGTTCTGCTTCTTCTCGAGGCTGAGATTTAGAAGACATCCCCTTCACCCACTTTCATAAGAGATATGGGCCCGGCTCTATCTATCTACAGAATAGTATATTCTGATTTTTCTGTCAATATTTACGCTATTTATCTTTTTCTTTGTATTGAACCGGATCGGGTTGTTTGTCGTCTTCCTTTAATTCCTCGTTTGTACGCAGCCTGTCCATCTGTTTTCCGAGCTGCTCCATCTCTTCCATGTCATGGGCCATGGATCCGTTGTCGGGCTCGTAGTTTTTCTCGAGTTCTTGCTGCTTATTAACTTCATGCTTCTTTTTCATCTTGTCATCACCTCTTTATATTACTATTACAATTCCCCTCTCTTCTCATTAGTAAACAGCAAAAAACGATGCTGAGACAAAACTAAAAAATCACCATAGAGACGAATGATCTCAGATTAGTCTCTTAATACCGCTAATGATTTCCGTGCAAGACTTCGCTTTCCGCGGGTAGCCCGTGAGCCTCCTCGGCAAGCCTGCGGGAAGAAAAGCGGAAGGGCTTTGTTTAGAGGCGGGTGGCATAAGGCGAATCGACCACGAAGGCGTTCTTTGCCTTCTTGGACGGTTTGACTTATGACATGTGCCTCTAAGCCCTAAAGCTAGACACGTCTCACATAAGCTACTCTTCCCGCAGGAGTCTTCGTCTTGCACTCCAATCAACCGCTAGAAAGAGCTAAAGTCTAATTGTACATTTTAACAAAACTAAAAACCCGAACTAATTTGCATTTTAAGAGGCAAACTAGTTCGGGTTTTACTAGACTATAACACTTATGTCCTAGCCTCGTTCTTTGCACCGAGCTGTTAACGATTCAACAAGCTTCCTACATAGCGCAGCAGTTCATTTGCAGAAGTAGAATTGTATCCGTGCTCATCAATGAGGCGGGCAACGACTTCGTTGACTTTCTTAAGCTGCTGCTCATCCGGTGTTTTTGTCGAGGTCGTGATTTTCACGACATCCTTCAGGTCGGCAAACAGCTTCTTCTGGATTGCTTCACGGAGGCGGTCATGTGAGTTGTAATCAAACCGCTTTCCTTTACGTGCATAGGCTGAGATGCGGATCAGGATTTCTTCACGGAATGCTTTCTTCGCATTTTCAGAAATTCCGATTTGCTCTTCAATCGACCTCATAAGCTTTTCATCAGGATTGATTTCTTCACCTGTCAATGGATCGTGCAGTTTTGCTTTATTGCAATATGCTTCTACATTATCCAGGTAATTATCCATAAGCGTTTTAGCCGACTCCTCGTATGAATACACAAAAGCTTTTTGGACTTCCTTTTTAGCGATATCATCATATTCCTTGCGGGCAAGCGAAATGAAATTCAAATATCTTTCACGCAGCTCATTTGTGATCGAAGGATGCTGATCAAGACCTTCCTTCAGGGCCCTGAGAACATCCAGCGCGTTAATGGTCGGTATCTCTTTACGAATAATCGTAGATGAAATCCGATTGATCACATAACGCGGATCGATACCGCTCATCCCCTCATCCTGGTACTCTTTTTTCATTTCATCCACATCGGCTGAGTTGAAGCCTTCTACACTTTCGCCATCATACAGGCGCATCTTCTTAATCAGATCGATGTCACCGCGCTTCGGCTCTTTTAATCGGGTCAAAATGGTGAACATCGCTGCGACACGTAAAGTATGAGGCGCAACATGAACATTGGAAACATCACTTTCCCCAATCATTTTTTCATAGATCTTCTCTTCCTGTGTCACTTTCAAATTATATGGAACCGGCATCACGATGATACGCGAGTGCAATGCCTCATTTTTCTTATTGGAAATAAAAGAGCGGTACTCGGTTTCATTCGTATGCGCCACGATCAGTTCATCGGCTGAAATCAGCGCAAATCGGCCGGCTTTGAAGTTCCCTTCCTGCGTCAGGGATAACAAATGCCATAAGAATTTTTCATCACATTTCAGCATCTCCTGGAATTCCATCAGGCCTCGGTTCGCTTTATTCAGCTCCCCGTCAAAACGATACGCACGCGGATCAGATTCAGAACCATATTCGGCTATCGTCGAGAAGTCGATGCTTCCCGTCAAATCTGCAATATCCTGTGACTTCGGATCGGATGGACTGAACGTCCCGATTCCGACACGTTTATCTTCTGAGAAAAAGACTCTTTCTACCTGAACATCTTCAATTCTGCCCTGATACTCTTTTTCAAGCCGCATTGTATTCAACGGTGAAAGATTCCCTTCAATCCGAATCCCGTATTCCTGATGGAAATCCTCTCGCAAGTGCTGCGGAATCAAATGAAGCGGATCCTCATGCATCGGACAGCCCTTTATGGCAAAAATAGCTCCACGGTCTGTACGTGAATACTGTTCCAAACCGCGTTTCAGCATGGACACCAGCGTCGATTTACCACCACTGACGGGTCCCATCAGTAAAAGGATTCTCTTTCTCACGTCTAATCGTTTAGCAGCAGGATGAAAATACTCTTCTACAAGTCTTTCGAGCGCCTCTTCCAAGCCAAATAACTGATTGCTGAAGAATTTATATCGTCGTTTCCCATCTACTTCTTCGACTCCAGCATCCTTGATCATATTATAGACTCTAGAGTGAGCTGATTGACCAATCCAAGGCTTTTCCTTCAACAACTCCAGATACTGAGCAAACGTCCCTTCCCATTTCAGTTTTACTTCTTCTTCGCGGTAATGTTCAACTTTTTTTAAAATATCCATATGGACCTCCCCCTGTCGCTTAATGAGAGACGATTAATATACTGTATGCGCTTGTTCACTCTAACATGTTAAGAAGATGTATTTCGTTCTTATTTCCTTAAAACTGCCGTCTGGATTTCCACCAGTCCCCCGTCCTCATTGATGGCAGGGCCTGACTCATAGAGAGGTCAAACCGCAATGGAAGTTAATGAATTTGTCACAAAAATATTCCTCTTTCATTCACAACTTTGATAAAATAGGCTATACTAAAGACAGACTGTGGAATATGAAACTGGAGGTTACCAACTATGGGTACTTTGATGATTTTAGGTGTTACTGCGGCGTTTTTGACAGCAATCTTCACTGCTGGTTATAACGACAAGCCAGGTTCAAACTAAGTTGAAAAAACCCCGGAAAAGCTCTCGCTTTCCGGGGTTTTTTTGCTTATTTCTGCTTTTTCTCAACGTTTATCAAACCCGCGCTTCTCCACAAACTCCTTCATGTACATCCTCTTCTTCCCGGACAGCATCTTCGCCATTTGCTCGGTCCAGCGGTCGGAACGTTTGCCTCCGGTACGTTCATGATAGTAGGCAGAAATCGTTTCGTCATAGCGGTCTAATTCTGCCTTCATTCCTGCTTCATCAGACATATAAGCATCCTCATGATAAACAGCATTCATCGGCAGACGCGGCTTGACGTCTGTATCTGCATCTGGATATCCCACGGCCAGTCCGAATAACGGAATCACACGATGCGGCAGCTGGAGCACTTCGCTCACTGCTTCCAAGTCATTTCGGATTCCTCCTATATAGCAGATGCCCATACCCATTGATTCTGCAGCAATCGAAGCATTTTGGGCAGCCAATGAGGCATCGATCAATGCCACCATGAATTTCTCCGTGCTCTCTAGAGAAGGATTCACATCAACATCCTCCCATTGACCGATCTTCTCATGACGATGCAAGTCAGCACAGAACACGAAGAAATGGCCGTTCTCTTCGACATAGCTCTGGTTTCCTGCAAGTTCGGAGAGTTTTTTCTTTTTAACTGGATCCTTCACCCCGATGATGGTATATGCCTGAATATAACTCGAAGTACTGGCTGCTTGGGCACTTTGTACGATGGTACGAATCTGTTCGTCCGTCAATGGTTCCTTTTTAAATTTGCGGATTGATCGGTGATTCAAGATGGTTTCAATTGTATGGTTCATATATGTAGTTCTCCTTTTTGTCTGGCTTTCCCTATAGTATAAGCCAAATAAAAAAAGGAATGAAAATCATATGATTCTCATTCCCCGTTTATTACTTGGGCAATTCTCTATGAAGACCCGGGTAGTTACGCTGTCTAAGTGCTTCGTAGATTAAAATGGCTGCCGTATTGGACAGATTTAATGAACGGACATTCTCATTCATCGGAATCCGGAGTGCGCGGTCCAGATTATTTTGGATTACATCATCCGGAAGCCCGGTTGTTTCACGTCCGAATATAAAGAAGTAGTCCTTCTCCTCGACACTGTAGTCGAAATCAGAATGCGGTGTTTTTCCGTATTTTGTTAAATAGAAAAATTCCCCGCCTTCGTTCTTCTCGAAAAATTCCTCAAGGGAATCATAATAAACGATATTTACGAACTGCCAGTAATCAAGCCCTGCCCGCTTCAACATTTTATCGTCCGTCGAAAAACCGAGTGGACGGATCAAATGCAGGGTAGTGTCGGTCGCTGCACACGTTCTCGCGATATTACCTGTATTTGCTGGAATTTCTGGTTGATATAATACAACATGTACTCCCATGTATGTCACCTCATTCATAAAACTCTATGTGACATTATACCATTTATCGACGGAAGGACAATACTTAACGGTCATCAACGATCGTATAAAACTTATACTTGATGTTGGGGGTATAGGCAGTCGAGTCTTCATACTTCCAATATCTCATCCTGCTGTTGAATGTGTGGGCATTCACCAAAGGCATGGCATCAGCGTCCCGACCTGTCACAATCGTCGTATGGTCGTAGCGCCCGTCTCCTTCAAAATCATAGCAAATGACATCACCAAGCTTGAGCTTATGCGGGCCTTCCACTTCTCTTGCACGCAGTCCGACGGTTGATGCTGGCAGATGAAGCTTCATGGCATTCGCTACCGTCCAACTGTAGCTCCAGCTATTACTTCTCATCCACCAGCCCTTCCCCTGCGACGGGTAGCCTCTCATCGGCGCATTCCCTGCATGAAGGCATTGTGAAATATAATTCGTGCAGTCATTCTCAAACTTCCGGTATGCCGGGTTGAACGTGTTCCACCATTTCTCTGCGTATTTTACAGCTTTCAATCTGTCATATTTAAACGAAAGCCTTTCTTCCACATCACCTTCAAAAAACCCTTCCTCCGTACTTGAGCCGTCAGCCTCAGCAGGCACTTCCCCATCATTATATATCCTTCCGTCATAATAGACCGCCCTCCGATTTTCCACTTCCTCTTCTAAATAGATAAATGAACCTTGTCTCACTAAGTATTTATAATGAACATCATAGAGAACTGTCTTGGTATCATCGGGCATCCTGGAAACCTCATTTATTTTACCGGCAGCTTCCACTTTGACGATTTCAGCATGCCGTTTCTCACAGGATTCTTTTTTCCTTTTTACTTTATCGTACTCAAAGCGGGTCTGCCCACGGGTTGTATATTCACTGATCACATGATTGATCTGATCCATCAGAAGTTTTCTGATCATCGCCTTCCCTCCCTCTTTTCATGTCTATGAAGGAAACACTCTGTTCACAACAAAAAAGGATAAATCCAACTTTCACATGGATTTATCCTTAACCCGCACCTGAGGTAAGCAGCCGAAGACCCTTTTCAATCTCACAGAGTACGTCTTCGTCTTTCTCGATTGTTTTCTGTTTCAGTAATGCTTTTTCTGCTTCGCTGCCACCTATCTTCCCGAGTGCCCACGCAGAAGTTCCACGCATCACCGGACGAACATCGTTTTGCATTACTTCAATTAGATTTCCAATTGCTGTCTCGTCTTTGTAATGAGCGAGCGCAATGATTGCGTTACGCTGAATGGGTTTCTTGCCTCTCCATGAACCTGAAACATGCCCATACTTTTCCTTGAATTCACGGTTGCTGATTGTGAGCAGAGGTTTTAACAAAGGCTTCGCAATTTCAGGATCTGGCTCCATTTCTTCATGAAAATGAAAGTCCTTCCCCTTATTTTCAGGACAGACTGTTTGACAGGTATCACAGCCGTATAATCGATTTCCTAGCTTTACCCTGTACTCATCGGCAAGGAAACCTTTTGTCTGTGTCAGAAATGCGATGCATTTCTGCGCATCCAGCTGTCCTCCCTCTATCAAAGCCCCTGTCGGACAAACGTCCACACATTTATTGCATGTCCCGCACTGATCCTCCATTGGTTCATCAGGTTCAAAAGGAAGATTGGTCACCATTTCACCCAGATACACATAGGATCCAAACTCAGGGGTGATGATGGAACAATTTTTACCGCTCCAGCCAATCCCCGCACGCTCTGCAACCGCCCGGTCAACAAGTTCACCTGTATCCACCATCGATTTAAAGCGTGCCTCGGGGATCCGTGAAACAATATATTCTTCTAACTTGGCGAGACGGTCACGCAGCACATGATGATAATCGGTCCCCCATGAAGCCCTGCAGAAAATGCCCCGCCTTTCACCGCGTTTGCTTTGCGGTGCATCCTTCATCCTGGAAGGGTAGGCGAGAGCGATGGCGATGATCGATTTAGGTCCGTCGAATATGAGAGAAGGATCGACACGCTTGTCTATGTCCTTTTCTTCAAATCCTGATTGATATCCGAGCAACTCCTGGCGAAGCAGCCTGTTCTTCATTTCTGAGAACGTATCTGCAGTTGTGAAGCCTATCTTATCGATCCCGATTTCTCTACTGTACTCGATGATATCCTGCTTTAACTGATCAAAATCCATTGCGATTGCCTCCTTTCCTTCTATATAAAAGCTATTGAATTCGTCAAAAATGATTAGAGCCGAGTATTATGATAAACTATTTTAAACGAAATGTGGAGGAAAAATAATGGAAATGACAATCGATTCTTCAATAACTTCAATCATTCCCGATTTTAAGATAGGCGTCATACATTACCATAATATCGAAGTCGGCGACTCCCCTCAAATGCTGAAGGGCAGGCTGCAATTATTCCAGGAGAATATTTTCTTCGACCTTCAGGAAAAGAATGTGACTGACATCGATGGCGTGGCTGAGTGGCGGGATGTATTCAAGAAAACAGGTAAAGATCCGAACCGTTACCGTCACTCGGCTGAAGCCCTTTACCGCCGGGTGAAAAAGCAGAATTATCTTACGACCATCAACTCGGCTATCGATCTGAATAATTTTTTTTCACTACAGTATGAAGTACCGATCGGGATTTATGATCTGGATCAGCTCAAGGGGAATACGATCGAGCTGAGGATCGGGCAGTCAGGTGAAATTTATACCGGATTGAACGGGCGTGATAACTCCCTTGAGAACTTGATCGTTGCAGTGAATGAGGCTGGTCCATTCGGCAGCCCGTTTGTTGACTCGAATCGAGCCCCTGTTGGGAACGGGACGAAAAACGCGGTCGAGATCATCTTCTTGAAGCCTTCCCTTCCTGCTGCAGAAGGCGAGAAACTGACAAAATCGCTGATGGATATGTTTGTCGGGATTCATGGCGGTGAAGGCGTGTACGAAGTGGTCGGAGGATAGGCCTGATATTTAGGGAAAGAGAATCATGATTAATCCGGATTCCAATTGAATGATTGGATTCGGGTTATTTTTTATGGATCCTACTAAATAATGGAAAAATACATCCGGGACCCGTCCCCTCATTCCAGCACCCGAGGTAAAGAATAATCCTCCCATCGCAGCACAAAAAAGAGACCCCATGTCATCGCCGGGGCCTCTCTCCATCATATCTTTTACACCCACCACATATCCGCAGGCTGCTCCTCGATCAAGATCGATTTTAGATTCTTGACCGCACGCCCGAAACCTTCCTCGATCGACATAATCGGATCTTCATGTTCAATGCTTACCACATAATCATATCCGAAAGTACGCAGTGCACTCATCATATCGGACCATTCCTGGAGGCTGTGCCCGCACCCTACCGAACGGAAAGACCAGGCACGGGTCTGGATGCTTCCATAAGGCTGCATGTCAGTCAGTCCGTACATATTGACGTTATCCTGATCGATATACGTATCCTTTGCATGGAAGTGATGGATCGCATTTTCTTTTCCAAGAAGCTTGATCGCAGCCACCGGATCGATCCCCTGCCACCACAGGTGACTTGGATCCAGGTTGGCACCGATTGCGTTGCATGTTTCCTCCCTAAGCTTCAAGAGTGTGTAAGGAGTGTGGACCAGGAAACCGCCGTGCAGCTCGAGGCCGATCTTCACCCCATGTTCCTCTGCGAGCTGACCCATCTTCTTCCAATAAGGAATCAACTTCTCTTCCCATTGCCATTTAAGAATTTCGCCGTATTCATTCGGCCAAGGAGACACCGGCCAGTTCGGATGTTTAGCACCCTCATGATCACCGGCTGTTCCCGAGAAGCAGTTAACGACGGGCACGTTCATCAAACCGGCAAGCTTGATCGTTTTCTCAAGAGCCGCATGCGAATCTTCAGCGAATGCAGAATCCGGTGAGATCGGGTTGCCGTGACAGCTGAACGCACTGATTTCAAGCCCGCGAGAAGTGATTTTCTCCAAATATTCACTGCGCTTTTCTTCACTTTCCAAAAGTCCATCAAGGTCGCAATGAGCATTTCCCGGGTAGCCGCCCGTTCCGATTTCGACCGCATGCAAGCCTGCTTCTTTAACATAGTCAAGCATTTCATCAAGATTTTTCTGAGAAAATAATACCGTAAATACACCTAATTTCATCTTTGCTTCCTCCTATTTCAATGTGATGCTTTGGCGCGTTTCACTGCTCTTATAAATGGCATCGACGATCTGGGAAACGGCCATCGCTTCTTCCGGTTTTACAATCAGCTCTTCAATCCCTAGACAGCTGTTGATGAAGTTCTCGGCTTGGGGAAGACTGGGATCGTCTTCTCCGGGTATCCAATCAGCTTCGCTGTTCAAGAGCATTCCGTGCTTCATTTGATTGATGTGGAGAGGAAACAGATCGACACCGCCCGTTTCACCGGATATACTCAAGCTCTCTTCATCACTCTTGACGTTAGCGGACCAGGATGTTTCAAAAAGCATCGATGCGCCGTTATCAAACTTGATATAAGCCGTCACATGATCATCCACTTCAAAGTTTTCACGGTCGAAGTCCCCCCATTGGTTGACCTCTCCCGGTATTCTGCTGAGCTTGTTATAGGCTGTGCCTGTCACCTCGACTGGCTTTGGATTCCCCAATAGCCAAAGGGACAGGTCCAGGAAGTGGCAGCCGTAATCAATCAGACTTCCCCCTCCCTGAAGCTCCTTGTTCGTGAATACTCCCCATCCAGGCACCTTGCGCCTGCGGATCGCCCTGGCTCTTGCAACGATCGGCTCACCGATTTCATTTGCGGTGATGAATCGTTTCGCAGCCCGCGAATCTTTCATGAACCGATAGTGATAAGCAATGGCAAGAACTTTTCCTGATTCATCCGCTGCATCGATCATCGCCTTACATTCTTCAGGCGTCATCGCCATCGGTTTTTCACAGAATACATGGAGACCCGCTTTTAGTGCCGCTATTGTGATTTCAGCGTGAAATTTATTCGGAGTGCAGATTGTGACGGCGTCGACATGCTCGAACATGTCGCGATAGTCGCTGAAAACTTTCGGGATATTGAATTTCTTTGCCACATCTTGAGCCGTCAATTCGTTAATATCACTGACCGCTTCGAGAGTGACCGTTTCTGACAGTTTCTTGAACGTGGGGATATGGCGGCCTTGAGCGATCCCGCCTGTCCCGATCATTCCCATTCGAAGTTTTGACATGCTGCATTCACCTCAGGTTACAGTTTTACGATTGTTTTCGTTTCATTTGACTCAAGTGCAGATAATACGACCTGCAGCGACTTCATTCCTTCACTTCCACTTACAGGCGGTTCAGTATCACCCAGTACAGACTGTACAAACTGATCAATCACGCGCGAATTAGACTGGCCGCCTTCTTCATTCGTTTGTATGCCGCCAAGCTCATATCGAACCACTTCCCCAGTCGCATATTGAATAACCAGTGAATGGACCGGGTCATCCTCTAACCGGAGGATCGCTTTTTCTCCGTAGATTATCGTAGAGTTGTCTTCTTTTGACACGTACGACCAGCTGGCAGCCAGAGTTCCAATCGTGCCGCTTTCCGTCTTCAGCACACATACCGCTGTATCATCCACATCGGCATTTTCCTTTGCACTCGTTTCCACAAATGCTCCCACTTCAACGAATTCTTCCCCCAGCACGTATCGGAGCAGGTCGGTCTTATGTACACCGAGATCCCCCATCGCCCCGATGAATGCCTCATCTTTCTTAAAGAACCAGCTGTCCTTCCCATCGGCACTCCATCCTTCAGGACCGCCGTGGCCGAATGCCGTACGGAAACTGTAGATCTTGCCTGCTTCACCTTTTTCGATCAACTCTTTTGCTTTTTGATGCGATGGAACAAAGCGCTGATTATGAGCGATCATCAATTTCCTGCCGTTCTTTTCAGCTGCTGCAATCATATTTTCCGCTTCTTCAGTCGATGTCGCCATCGGCTTTTCACAAAGTACATGTTTACCTGCATTCAGTGCGGCGATCGAAATCGGTGCATGCAGAAAATTCGGCGTACATACACTTACTGCCTCCACCTCATGATTTGAAAGGAGTTCCTTATAGCTTGTATAAGCTTCCGCCCCATATTTTTCAGCGGTCTTTTTAGCACGCTCTTCCACTATGTCACATACGGCAACAATCTCAACATCTTTGTTGCCCGCATATTCAGGAAGGTGGCGATGCTGTGCGATACTTCCACAACCGATAACACCAATTTTCAATTTACTCATTTTTACTTCCTCCTTTAGTTAGTTCCTTTAATATCTTCCAACGGCTTTGCATTTCCGTAAACAGGTCTCTTGCGTTCTACAGGCTTTGCCCATTCCACTGCATTGATGATCACTTTCTGGACTTCACGGTTGTAATAAGTAGGGTATGTTTCATGTCCAGGACGGAAATAAAAGATCTTCCCGTTCCCCCGCTGATAGGTACATCCGCTCCTGAACACTTCGCCTCCTTCGAACCAGCTCACCATCACCAATTGATCGGGTGCCGGGATGTCAAAATGTTCACCGTACATCTCTTCTTTTTCAAGCTCGATGTATTCCCCCAGACCTGCAGTGATCGGGTGACTCGGGTCGACAATCCAGATACGTTCTTTTTCATCCGCTTCTCTCCATTTCAAATCGCAGGACGTTCCCATCAGCTCTTTGAAAATTTTTGAGAAATGGCCGGAATGAAGGACAATCAGACCCATCCCGTCAAGGACGCGCTGCTTCACTTTTTCCACCACGTCATCCGATACCTCATCATGGGCGATGTGCCCCCACCAAAGGAGGACATCTGTTGAATTCAGTACATCATCTGTCAGCCCGTGCTGCTCTTCATCCAACGTCGCGGTCCTGACGTTGAAGGATTCCTCACCCAGGAATGAAGCAATCGCTCCGTGGATTCCTTCCGGATATACCTCGCGCACCTTTTCACTTTTCTGTTCATGTCGATTTTCATTCCATACTGTTACGTTTACCATGATTTGACCTCCGTCAGTTTTGTTTTAGAAGGGACTGCCTGAATTCATTGGGCGTAATCCCGACTTGCTTTTTAAACACCTTGCTGAAATATTTTTCATTTCCATATCCAACGCCATATGCAACTTCATATATTTTGAGATATGGATTTTCTAATAGCTTCATAGCTTTTTCAAGTCGGATTTTCGTTAAGTAATCCGTGATCGTCAGCTTGTATTCCTGCTTGAATTTCCTTGAAATGTATTCCCTGCTCAGGAAAAATGTATCGGCGATTTCCTGCAGGTTCACATCCTCCTGATAATGCTGCTGTAAGTACTCTTCGATTCTCTGCATATTGTTTTTCTCTTTCTGATACTTCTTCTTGGTCAAGGTTTCGACCAACTCGGTAAATTCTTTCACTTTTTCTTCTTTAAATTTTTGAAGTGAAAATGCCCCCTCTTCACTCCAATAATCCACTCCTCGGTAAAAAGAGGTTCGACTTTCAATCTCATATTCTTTCAACCAATTATTCCGGAGCAGTTCAAATTGACTTTCCCATACCTCAATTTGCTCAAGAGAAAGCGTATGACTGTTCTCCAACGCCTGAAAGATTAGCTGAAGCAAGGATTCAACCGCAGCAGGACTGCCTGTACGGATCGTCCATTTCAGATCATTTGCATAATCCAGTAAATGCAGAAGCGGGTTAGATTTTCCACCGGACGTAATGATTTTATCCGGCTTCCTTAAATCATGTTTCATATACACTTCCTGAGAGGAACTATAAGCTTCCCGCATGTTCAGTGATTTCTCCCCCAAAGAAATCGTTATGCAGATTTTGCTGAACTGATAAATCAGTGAGTAAAGTTCTTCCAGTAGAAACTTTACGTTCTTATCGTTCCAAAAAAGGATTACGAGCTCTTCGTCTTTACGGATGTTTCTGAAACAAACCCCGTCATTATGTTTTCTCAGCAGTTCATTGCAAATATTCGTCAACGTAAAGAAGGCGAGATCCTTATCTCCCTGGAATGATTTCATAACAATGGGCTTGATTGGAATGAGTGCAGCGGTCTTTTGCAGTTTACTGAATACAATGCCGAATTCATTTTCAATCTTCTCTTCCGCTGCACCAGGAATGATTTCAGCCGTGCACAGATTTGAAAACAGCTGATCCCAGTAAAGCGGCTTCACCTCATTTATAACCCTGCTTTCTTCCACGAGGTATTTTCTCGAACGCCTCTGTTCCTTCCATTCATTGACCGCTTTCTCCAATGTGTCATTCAACACATCTGGTTCAATCGGTTTGAGGATATAATCAAAGCTTTTATAGAAAATTGCATTTCTCATATACTCAAAATCATCATACCCGCTTACGACAATCGTTTTGCTTTTTATATCGGAAGAATGCAGCCACTTTAAGAGACTGATTCCATCAAGCTTCGGCATCCTCATATCGGTGAAAATAATTTCCGGCCGGTGCTCAGTGATCAGCTTCTTTGCCTGTTCTCCATCTTCTGCTTCAAGGATGGCATGAATGCCGAATTGAGCCCAGTCAGCCAATAAAAGTAACCCTTCACGCACATGTTTTTCGTCGTCAATGATGATTGCTTTCATTCGCTTCACCTTCCATCTTTATTGGCAGCTTCATAGTGACCTTAAAGCCTCCTTCTGCAGGATTTTCAAGGAGTAACGCTGCGTCATCATCATAATAAAGCTTCAAGCGTACAAATACGTTCTTCAATCCAATGTTCGTGTCTTCGCCGATATTATTTAATGCAGCAGCCTTGAAATGAGCAAATACTTCCTCCAATCGCTCTCCGGTCACCCCAATGCCATTGTCCTCTATGGTGATGACGAGCTGATCATCTTTACTCATGCAATTCAGCTCGATCTTGCCGATTCCTTCACGTATATCAAAACCATGCTTAAAATAGTTTTCGATGATTGGCTGGAGAATCATCTTCGGAACGGCAGCTTCCCTTACCCGTTCATCCACTTTTATCGTGTAGTCAAGGTTTTCCCCGAACCGCTCCTTTTGAAGCAGAAGAAATGCCTTTGTATAGCTGATCTCCTTATCCAGCGGTACCATGTCCTCCTCCATATTCATTCCGTACCTCATGATTTTCGAGAGATAAGTAATGAGTGTATAGACTTGCGGCACTTTATTCTTTAACGCCACTGTTCCGATGGATTGAAGTGCGTTGTATAGAAAGTGGGGGTTTATTTGGGATTGCAGCACTTTTAATTGATTGTTCTTATTCTCAAGCTCGAGCTTGTATTCACGATTGATCAGCATATTGACCCGCTCGATCATCTGTTGAAACCTGAACCCCAGTAATCCGATTTCATCTGGACCAAAGGACGGGAGCTGAACATTCATATTCCCTTTTTCCACTTGCTGGATATTCTTAAGGAGTACCCGGATCGGCGACGTGATCTTGAATGACACGAACAATGTGGCAAGCACGACCAGCGTCAATCCGAGAATGCCAAATAGAATATTGATCTTCGCGACACTGAAGGCGCTTTCGTAAAGGTTCGCATAACTGACCCGCTTCGCAAGGATCCAGCCCCCTGCCGATACAGGCAGCTGATCATACATAATCACGCCGTTGAATTCATCTTCTTTCCATTCAAGCGTCCCTGCAAGCTCTTTCCCCTCAACAATGCGTTTGATCCACTTCTGGTTATTCTGATCATCCGACACGTCAAGGTCAGAGCTGTAAATCATTTCTCCCTGAGGAGTCAGAATGTAGAACTCCTCTGTCTCGGCCGTATATAAATTCCTGCTCAAATCAATGATTTTTTCCGGGGATATCTCAAGGGATATGTAAGCGAGAACCTCATCATCAGGGATATTCCTGAACGCCCGGTGAACCGTAATGATATTTTTGGAACGCTTGATTTCATTTTCTTTCTGAGGAAAGGTCGGTTCAATATACATATTGTAAGGACTGCGTTCCGCTCTTAGAAATGCTTCTTTTTTTGTCTCCTTTTTTTCACTTGAAAATACGACGTTTGAACGTTTTGTAGCCGAGATGACCCTGTCTTCATTCTCAAACGAAATCTTTACCCCGGTGATTGTGTCTGCAGTGTATAAAATGGTTTGCACCACATTTTTCACGATCCCGATTGTCAGGTAATCATTCTCCTGTCCCGGGTTTCTCATATAGTTGATAAAATCAGGATTATTATAGAGGGATAAAGTCAAATCATTTAATTCATTAATATAACTTTCTAGATTAATCTTACCCTGATATAACAAATTCCGGCTTTCTGCAACCACCTGGTCTTCTATCGAATTCTTCGTGTACAAATATGTAATCACAATGGAGCTGCCAAAAGGTACTATGGTTGTGATCATCAGGAGCACGATCAGCTTATTCCGTATACTGTTCTTTAACATGAGGAAAGGTACCTCCACATTTTGCTTACCCCTAGTATAATACCTGCTTGTACATACATGAAGAGTTTTTTCAAAATAATGAAATTTTTCTAAAGTAAACTTTGTTTACGAGAGTTGTTAACTTCCCCCGTGAGATACTTTTAGGAATAAACAGAAAGCATGCCTTCACAGACATGCTTCCGTTTATTCTGTTTTACTTCAAGTTATCCCAGGATTGCTGGAATCTCTCTAGTAAAGTATCATAGTCGATTTTTCCTGCAGCATATTCCTGGATGGCGGCAGCAAATTCTTTGTTTGCTCCATCCGGCCATTTGAACCAAGTCCAAGGAATTGTTTTCTCTTCTTTAGAGTAGTCAAGGATTGACGTACCAAGGTCACCAAGTCCAGCAGGTTCGATGTTATCAAATGCCGGGATGAACGCGAATTCTTCAGTGATATAACGTTTTCCTGTTTCAGACGAAACCATCCAGTTCAAGAACGTTTTTGCTTCTTCTAGATGCTCTGAGTTTTTATTTAATACCCAGTTATTCGGAACACCTACAGGCAGGCTGTTAGCACTTTCATCATTGCTGATCGGAATCGGAAGGAAGCCCATGTTGATTTCAGGGTTGATCTCAGTGATCATATTTTCCGTCCAGTTACCCTGCTGAAGCATTGCTGTTTCACCAGAAGCGAAAAGCGTTACCTGCGTGTTGTAGTCAGTTGTTAATGGATTATCATTCGCATATTTCAGCTCAGTATCCAGCACTTCCTTGAATTGCTTGAACTTTTCATTTCCGACAATCTTTTCAGAACCATCGTATAATCCTGCGATAAAAGCCTCAGGATCATCCTGCTGAGCGAAAGGAATGTTCAGTAAATGCTGTCCGATTACCCACCATTCGCCGTATCCAGCCGAAAATGGAGTGATTCCAGCTTTCTCAAGTTTCTTGGAAGCATCTTTCAATTCATCAATTGTTTTAGGAGCTTCTTTAATGCCTGCTTTTTCAAACAGATCTTTATTGTATACAAACCCGTAACCTTCAAGGTTTACCGGCATACCATACAGTTTACCGTCTTCAGCAGTCATAGGAACTTTGCCGATAGGAAGAACATGCTCCACCCATGGCTCACCTGAAAGATCCGCTAACTTCTCCTGCCATAGCTCTAACTCTTTAAAACCACCGTTGTTGAAAATATCCGGCTCTTCCCCGGAAGCAAACTTCGCTTTAAGTGCAGCACCGTAATCGGCACCGCCGCCAACAGTTTCAAGTTTCACCTTGATATTTGGATGTTCTGCTTCGAATTCCTTGATCATCTCTTGAAGCTGATCAGCAATTTCCACTTTGAATTGGAACAAGTTAAGAGTGACTACGTCATCGCCTGACTTGGAATCACTGTCACCGCCTGATGATGTATCTTTTGAAGAACACCCTGCGATAATACCAAATACAAGAACGAAAGATGTAAGAAGTAAAAGAATGCGTTTCATAATTGGTTTGACCTCCCTGATATAATTTTATTGTATATAAAGTCCTGCATGAATAACAGAACCTTTATATCTACTTAATAGAACCTGAAGCAATTCCTTTAATGATATGTTTCTGTAAGAACAGGAAGAAAACGATGACCGGTGCAATGCCCAGCACCAATGCCGCAAGCCCCATATCCCACTGCTTTGTATACTGTGCAAAGAATGAACTTGCAGCAAGTGGAATCGTACGCAGCTCGGCATCCTGTAAAACCAGGAGCGGCAGCAGGTAATCATTCCATATCCAGAGAGTATTCAAAATGATAACTGTAACGGTGATCGGCTTCAGGAGAGGAAATACAATTCTCCAAAACACGCCAAACTGGCTGCATCCGTCAATCATCGCTGACTCTTCAATCTCAACAGGCACCGTCTTCACAAAACCATGAAATAAGAACAGAGATAGCGGTACTCCAAAACCAAAGTACATGATGATCAACCCTGGTATGCTGTTCGTCAGGTTCAAAGCCCCTCCGAGTTTCATAAGCGGAATCATCACCGTCTGGAAAGGGATGACCATCGCTGATACGAAAATAACAAATAGAATCTTACTGAACTTGCCAGGTGTCCGGACCATCTTCCAGGCAGCCATTGAACTGATCACCACTAAACCGATGTTGCTGGCTACCGTGATGACAAGTGAATTCCAGAATGCCCTGGGGAAATTGATGATGTCCCACACCTTAGCATAGTTCGAAAACATAAATTCCTTCGGCCATGCCGCAGCATCAATGAGAATGGCTGCAAACGGCTTAACAGAATTGATAAAAACAAAGTAAAAGGGAATCAAGAAGATGAGACCAAGGACAATCCCGATAATCTCAAGTACAAACGTCTTTTTTGTATATCGATTGCCCATTATGCCTCAACCTCCTTCTTCTTCGTCAGCATGACTTGGAACGTTGTAAAGATCGCTACGACAACAAAGAATAAAATGGACTTTGCTGTTCCAAGACCATAACGATTATTCTGGAATGCTTCCTGATAGATATTAATCGCTACAGACTGAGTCGAATTAAATGGACCTCCGCCGGTTAACGATATATTCAGATCAAAGATCTTGAAAGCCATTGATATCGTGAGGAAGAAGCAAATCGTGAATGCCGGAAGAATTAATGGAATAATAATCTTCGTCAGGAGAGTCCAATTCGACGCCCCGTCCATCTTAGCAGCTTCCAACAGGGAATTATCCACCCCTTGCAAGGCTGCTACGTAGATGACCATCATATAACCGCTGATCTGCCAGGCAAATACGATGACAATTCCCCAGAAAGCAGTCTTTTCATCACCAAGCCATGGCATCTTGAAGAATGCGATATCCGTCATGTTCCCGACTGAAGCGAATCCTTTAACAAAGATGAATTGCCAGATGAAACCTAATAATAACCCTCCGATGACATTCGGAATAAAAAACACCGTTCTCAGGATATTACGGGTTTTCAGCGCTGCATTCAAAAGCAAAGCAAAACCAAAACCGATTAAATTACTAATGATAACGGCAGCAAACATAAATTTCGTCGTAAACATAAAAGAATTAAAGAACGTTTTGTCATTCGTGAAAATCTGCTTATAATTCTCAAAACCTACCCACTCTACAACAGAACTGACTCCATTCCATGAAGTGAAAGAATAATAGACTCCCATTAAAAAGGGAAGAATCTGTATCACAATGAAAAAAAGTAGTGCAGGTCCTACAAAGGCAGCGTAAGTCAACAAGCTCTTATATTTAAATTTCTTCTTTGACACTGCCTTGATCTGTGCTTGGGTACTTACCGGTCCAGTCTTCAATGTTGGTTCCACACGCTTCACCACCCCTTTGTTATGTAACCGTTTTCTTATAGTATAAAGGCTGTGCTTATTTTATTAGGTCAACAAAATTGACAAAGAAGGTGCAATATTTTGACTAGTTGTGATATCGGTTGATTGCAAGGATTTAAGTATTAGGATTTTTGGTTATCAGGGAATGGGGTGGGATTTATGGTGTGGACATGGGTTGTTTTATTGATTGGCTTTGGAGGAGTACAGATGATTCGAATTGAAAATGATTGTTATCTAATTAAACGGTGGTTGGGAATGGTGTAAGTTAATGGCATGGGGGCTATAGCAGTTGCTAGAAAGTACTCGAAACGGTCTGGATCGTATAAAAGAGTACCAACTTTCGATAGTCTGGATGTCCCCGAGTGGACATATGCCCTTGTGCCATACAGGATTCTCTTGAGACTTAAATAATGGCGCCAGTTTCCTGATAATTGCGCAGGAATCTCATTTATTGCGCAGCTTTTTCGATAATCGCGCAGCAATTTTATTTATTGCGCCACATTATGGATTATTGCGCTACTTAGAATTAGTATAATAAGAATGGAAGTCCATCAACTTGCTTGCTCCCTTGATATCACAGACGACTTCATTACAGTCTCATCAAGATCCTCTGAAGTTATTTCTCCAATTGAATAGCAAAAAAGACTTTCTCCTAAAGAGAAAGTCTTTTGTATGTATGATTGGAGCGGGTGATGGGAATCGAACCCACGACATCAGCTTGGAAGGCTGAGGTTTTACCATTAAACTACACCCGCGGATGGTACCGGTGGCCGGGGTCGAACCGGCACTCCGTGAGGAACACGATTTTGAGTCGTGCGCGTCTGCCTATTCCGCCACACCGGCATTCATATGGAGGCGCCAACCGGATTTGAACCGGTGATAAAGGTTTTGCAGACCTCTGCCTTACCACTTGGCTATGGCGCCATATGAATGGAGCGGAAGACGGGATTCGAACCCGCGACCCCCACCTTGGCAAGGTGGTGTTCTACCACTGAACTACTTCCGCAATACTACTGGGCTAGCTGGATTCGAACCAACGCATGTCGCAGTCAAAGTGCGATGCCTTACCGCTTGGCTATAGCCCATTGATAGTATATGTCACAATATTGTTAATGTGACAATTATGGGGCGACTGATGGGAATCGAACCCACGAATGCCGGAACCACAATCCGGTGCGTTAACCACTTCGCCACAATCGCCATGATCATATTGGCAGGGGCAGTAGGAATCGAACCCACACCAAAGGTTTTGGAGACCTTCGTTCTACCGTTAAACTATGCCCCTATGAAAATTTATTTATTACGCTTCGCTGTGCAAAATATAAGGACGCTTATTTTACTCCGCTAACGCTTCGTAAACTTTAATGAGGAATCTTTTCCTTCACTACGCTGCGCAAAAATTCTTGGTGGAGGGGGGCAGATTCGAACTGCCGAACCCGAAGGAGCGGATTTACAGTCCGCCGCGTTTAGCCACTTCGCTACCCCTCCATCTGTTCAGTGGTGCCGGCAAGAGGACTTGAACCCCCAACCTACTGATTACAAGTCAGTTGCTCTACCAGTTGAGCTACACCGGCACTAAAATAGATGGTGGCTCAGGACGGAATCGAACCGCCGACACATGGATTTTCAGTCCATTGCTCTACCAACTGAGCTACTGAGCCATATTAATATTTTCGTTCCTAATGTGAGCATCCAATTGTCCATCATCCAGCTCTCAGAAGGATTATTCAAGTTGCTGCTCGAGCTGTACGCTGATGATTACTCGGGTGAAGCTTATTCACCGTGCTCTACCAACTGAGCTACTGAGCCATATTCATTATTAGCATTTTAAGAAAAATGGCGGTCTGGACGGGACTCGAACCCGCGACCTCCTGCGTGACAGGCAGGCATTCTAACCAACTGAACTACCAGACCAATGGTATTGCGGGGACAGGATTTGAACCTGCGACCTTCGGGTTATGAGCCCGACGAGCTACCGAACTGCTCCACCCCGCGACGATAATATTTTTTAAGCGTTTTCCTTATAGTAAGGAGCGCTACTTTCACTTTGTTGTGCTTCGTGAAAGTTTTGGAAGGATCTTTTGCTCCGCTACGCTATGCAAAAATCCATGGTGGAGGATGACGGGATCGAACCGCCGACCCTCTGCTTGTAAGGCAGATGCTCTCCCAGCTGAGCTAATCCTCCAAATTGTATGTGTGTTCATTTCGCTTAGGCGAAAAGACTTCTTTGGTGACCCGTACGGGATTCGAACCCGTGTTACCGCCGTGAAAGGGCGGTGTCTTAACCGCTTGACCAACGGGCCAGGTAAAAGAAATTATATGGCGGAGAGCAAGGGATTTGAACCCTTGAGACAGCGTTTGACCGTCTACACGATTTCCAATCGTGCTCCTTCGACCACTCGGACAGCTCTCCTTATGGCTCCGCAGGCAAGATTCGAACTTGCGACCGATCGGTTAACAGCCGATAGCTCTACCACTGAGCTACTGCGGAACGATATGCCTGGCGACGTCCTACTCTCACAGGGGGAGATCCCCCAACTACCATCGGCGCTGAAGAGCTTAACTTCCGTGTTCGGCATGGGAACGGGTGTGACCTCTTCGCCATAGTCACCAGACAAATTTATGATGTCTTTTTTAAGGACAAGTACTATTATATCGTCTTTTAAAGATTTTTCAAGACTTTTTTTGTACTTTTCATGAGAATTTTGTTCCCTGAAAACTAGATAAAGGATTGATGTCAAGAAAGCCGAATATCGACCAATGTGTTCATTTAAAAATGACTCTTTGTGGTTAAGTCCTCGATCGATTAGTATCAGTCAGCTCCACATGTCGCCATGCTTCCACCTCTGACCTATCTACCTGGTCATCTTCCAGGGATCTTACTCACATAAAGTGATGGGAAATCTCATCTCGAGGGGGGCTTCATGCTTAGATGCTTTCAGCACTTATCCCTTCCGCACATAGCTACCCAGCGATGCCTTTGGCAAGACAACTGGTACACCAGCGGTGCGTCCATCCCGGTCCTCTCGTACTAAGGACAGCTCCTCTCAAATTTCCTGCGCCCACGACGGATAGGGACCGAACTGTCTCACGACGTTCTGAACCCAGCTCGCGTACCGCTTTAATGGGCGAACAGCCCAACCCTTGGGACCGACTACAGCCCCAGGATGCGATGAGCCGACATCGAGGTGCCAAACCTCCCCGTCGATGTGGACTCTTGGGGGAGATAAGCCTGTTATCCCCGGGGTAGCTTTTATCCGTTGAGCGATGGCCCTTCCATGCGGAACCACCGGATCACTAAGCCCGACTTTCGTCCCTGCTCGACTTGTAGGTCTCGCAGTCAAGCTCCCTTGTGCCTTTACACTCTGCGAATGATTTCCAACCATTCTGAGGGAACCTTTGGGCGCCTCCGTTACTCTTTAGGAGGCGACCGCCCCAGTCAAACTGCCCACCTGACACTGTCTCCCACCCCGATAAGGGGCGCGGGTTAGAATTTCAATACAGCCAGGGTAGTATCCCACCAACGCCTCCACCGAAGCTGGCGCTCCGGCTTCCAAGGCTCCTACCTATCCTGTACAAGCTGTACCAAAATTCAATATCAGGCTACAGTAAAGCTCCACGGGGTCTTTCCGTCCTGTCGCGGGTAACCTGCATCTTCACAGGTACTATAATTTCACCGAGTCTCTCGTTGAGACAGTGCCCAGATCGTTACGCCTTTCGTGCGGGTCGGAACTTACCCGACAAGGAATTTCGCTACCTTAGGACCGTTATAGTTACGGCCGCCGTTTACTGGGGCTTCGATTCGCACCTTCGCTTGCGCTAAGCACTCCTCTTAACCTTCCAGCACCGGGCAGGCGTCAGCCCCTATACTTCGCCTTACGGCTTCGCAGAGACCTGTGTTTTTGCTAAACAGTCGCCTGGGCCTATTCACTGCGGCTCTTCGAGGCTATGCACCTCAAAGAGCACCCCTTCTCCCGAAGTTACGGGGTCATTTTGCCGAGTTCCTTAACGAGAGTTCTCTCGCTCACCTTAGGATTCTCTCCTCGCCTACCTGTGTCGGTTTGCGGTACGGGCACCTTTTTCCTCGCTAGAGGCTTTTCTTGGCAGTGTGGAATCAGGAACTTCGCTACTATAATTCGCTCGCTGTCACAGCTCAGCCTTCACGATGATGGGATTTGCCTCATCATCAGCCTAACTGCTTAGACGCACATATCCAGCAGTGCGCTTACCCTATCCTCCTGCGTCCCCCCATTGCTCAAACGGAAAAGAGGTGGTACAGGAATATCAACCTGTTGTCCATCGTCTACGCCTATCGGCCTCGACTTAGGTCCCGACTAACCCTGAGCGGACGAGCCTTCCTCAGGAAACCTTAGGCATTCGGTGGATGGGATTCTCACCCATCTTTCGCTACTCATACCGGCATTCTCACTTCTAAGCACTCCACCAGTCCTTACGGTCTGACTTCACTGTCCTTAGAACGCTCTCCTACCACTGACACCTAGAGGTGTCAATCCACAGCTTCGGTGATACGTTTAGCCCCGGTACATTTTCGGCGCAGAGTCACTCGACCAGTGAGCTATTACGCACTCTTTAAATGGTGGCTGCTTCTAAGCCAACATCCTGGTTGTCTAAGCAACTCCACATCCTTTTCCACTTAACGTATACTTTGGGACCTTAGCTGGTGGTCTGGGCTGTTTCCCTTTCGACTACGGATCTTATCACTCGCAGTCTGACTCCCATGGATAAGTCTTTGGCATTCGGAGTTTGTCTGAATTCGGTAACCCGATGAGGGCCCCTAGTCCAAACAGTGCTCTACCTCCAAGACTCTTACACATGAGGCTAGCCCTAAAGCT